>JAFSZW010000360.1 GCA_017458865.1 Clostridia bacterium | reverse complement strand
GTTTCAATGGACAGTGCCTCTGCCCTCGCCTGCAGCGGGATGTTTGCCGCAGCAAGAACCGCTTCGGCCTCATCCCTGCTGAGCGCATACTGGCTGATGAGGTTGTTGAGCAGCGTTTTCCTGCGCATAAGGAAGATGCGGTGGACCATGGATTCAAAAAACGGCATATTCTTTACCGCATACCTGGACCTGCGGCGCAGGACCAGAAAGGTTGAATCCACTTTGGGACGCGGCGTAAAGCTGGATGCTGGCACCTCAAGTGCCCGGTCCATCTCATAATTCATCTGGCAGAGGATCGCCAGCGGTCCATAGCCGTCTTTCCCCGGCTCCGCCAGCAGCTTGTCCGCCACCTCTTTTTGCACCATGAACGCCAGTGACTTTGCCTCCGGCAGTTCACGGATGGTCTTCTCCAGTATTTCCGTGGTGATGTAGTACGGAATGTTGGCCGCCACACGCACCTGTGCGTTTTCCCCGAACTGCTCCCTGCAAATCGTCCTGAGATCCAGAGACAGGACATCCGCATAGATCACGGATGCGTTTGAATATGGCTCAAGCGCCACCGTAAGATACGGTCTCAGGGTCTCATCCACCTCAATTGCAGTTACCTGCTTTGCCCGCTCGGCCAGTTGCCGGGTCAGCGTTCCCATTCCTGCGCCTATCTCAATTGCGCAGTCCTCAGGGCCAATCCCAGCTGCATCCGCGACAGTCGACATGAGCGATTCGTCCAGAATGAAGTTCTGCCCCAGACTGTGCTTAGGTGCAAAACCGTTGCGTCCCTTTTGCTTATGTCTGTTCACAATATCCCCCGCCTTATCAGTGGATGCGAACCGGTTTCTCGCAGTTTGTTTCAGAGATAATAAAGTGAGGCCGGTTCTTTGTTTCCATGTATGTCTTTGCCAGATACTGCCCAATGATGCCCATGCACATGAGCTGAAGTCCCCCGATAAAGAGGATGATACAGATCGTGGACGCCCAGCCTGCCACCGGATCGCCGAAGATCATGCGGCGGATAATGACAAACAGCACCATGATAAAGGCAATTATCATGGAAAAGAGTCCGGTAAAGCTGGCAATGGACAGCGGCGCCTGCGAGAAGTTCACGATTCCATCTATTGAATACTTGAACAGTCCCCAGAAAGACCACTTGGTCTTCCCCGCTGCGCGCTCAATGTTTCTGTACGGCAGCCATTTGGTTCTGAATCCGACCCAGCCAAAGATGCCCTTTGAAAAGCGGTTATACTCGCTCATGGCGACAATCGCCTCCACCATCTCCCGCTTCATGAGCCTGAAGTCCCTGGCGCCGTCCACCACATCTGCATCACTGATGCGATTGATGAGATGATAAAAGCGGTGTGCAAAAAACGAACGGACTGGCGGTTCCCCCTCACGGTTTACCCGTCTGGTTGCCACGCTGTCATACGGCTCATTTTCGAGAATGCCCAGCATTTCCGGTAGCAGTCCTGGCGGATCCTGCAGATCTGCGTCCATCACTGCCACCGCATCCGCGTCCGCATTGCAGAACCCGGCATACATTGCCGATTCCTTGCCGAAGTTTCTCGAAAATGACAAATATCGCACCCGTTCGTCCTGCTCTGCCAGGGATTTCAGGATCGGCAATGTCCCATCCTTTGAACCATCATTGACAAAAAGCAGTGTAAAACTGTACTGTGGCAGTCCATCTATGACCTGCTTTATCGTCTCATAAAAGACCGGGAGGACCTCCTCCTCGTTAAAGCAGGGCACAATCAGTGCAACCGTACGGATCATCTTATCCTCCGAATCACCGGCATCCCTCAGCGAGCGCACCGCTCTTCCGGATACCATTTTTAAAAAAACTGCCGTAATCTACGACAGTTTCTATACGCAAATCAGTCCTCGTCGTCCTCTTCCTCAGGCAGCTGAGCATTATGATAGACATCCTGAACATCATCAAGATCGTCCAGCATCTCCAGCATCTTGAGAATCTTTTCAACATTGGCCGGATCCGTAACCTCATTCGTGTTCTGCGGCACCATGGTGAGATCCGCATTGAGGAACTTGTATCCTGCCTTCTCAAGGTTCTCACGGACCGTCGAGAAATCTTCCACTGCCGTGGTGATCTCAAAGACATCCTCTTCAGTCTGCACATCGGACGCACCGGCATCCAGCGCAGCCATCATGATCTCATCCTCATCCATGCCCGGCTGACGCTCAATCTCGATGAGACCGACATTGTCAAACATGTAGGATACGCATCCGTTGGTTCCCAGAGAACCGCCGTTTTTATCAAAGATGTGTCTCACATCCGAAGCTGTCCGGTTCCGATTGTCCGTCAAAGTCGAGACGATGATGGCGACACCTCCCGGTGCATAGCCCTCATACGTGATCTCCTCGTAATTGACGTTGCCACCCTCGCCCGCTGCTTTCGCAATGGAGCGCTTGATGTTCTCGTTGGGCATGTTGTTGGATTTCGCCTTGGCAATGACATCACGGAGCTTGCCGTTTACAGCAGGATCCGCACCGCCGTCACGGACAGCGATGGCAATCTCGCGGCCGATCTTGGTAAAAATCTTACCGCGTTCCGCATCTGCCTTGCCCTTCTTATGCTTAATGTTTGCCCACTTGGAATGACCAGACATAGTATTTCCTCCCAGATAATAAAAGACTTGAAGTAAACTCGCGCGTTATTATAACACGTTCCCCTTTTCCTGCGCAACACCGATTTCAGCCATACTCATTTGCCAGCACCTGTAAAGCCGGCAATACTATATCCTTTGCAGCGCATCTGAGTGCCTCGTTACCACCCTGCCCCTTAATTTTTGTATCACGAAGTTTACAATACAGACTCATATTTTGATTAAAATGCACATCCAGGTGCAGAAACTTTGCATTATCGGAGCAACATGAATATCGCTTATTTTGATAATAATAACCAATTTTCAGGAAAAACAATTCTTATTATATGCACTTTTTAAAAAGTGTCGCATCTGATGGTTATCCCAAAGTGAGTCGCCCAGAAAACAGCAGGGGCCCTCATTGTTCCCGGCATGCCGCCTGCGCATCCGCAAAAGCTGTTTTCTGCAATGAACACCCCATAGTGGACATGGCTCGAAACAACAGAATCGCATGTGCTGAATTCGCCAAAATCACTTTCCTGCTCAATCGCTGCTTCTATGCAAAAAAGCCTGCTTATGATAAAATGCAGGCTATCAGACGAATGACAGGCCTTGCATGGCCGAGGCTAAGAAAGCAGGTTTATATGTTGGATCGCATGCTGTTCCCGCCTACCACCAAAGCAGATATGGCGGCGCGGGGCTGGGACGCACCGGACTTTGTCTTCATCAGCGGGGATGCCTATGTGGATCATCCCTCTTTCGGTGCGGCCATTCTGACCCGGGTGCTCGAACATGCCGGATACCGCGTCGCCGTACTGGCGCAGCCGGACTGGCACAGCACAAAAGACATCATGCGTTTTGGACGCCCCCTGTATGGCTTCTTTGTCTCGTCCGGTGTCATTGACAGTATGGTCAACCATTACACTGCTGCAAAGAAAAAGCGTTCAACAGATGTGTACACACCGGGCGGCGGTCCCTCAGGACGTCCGGACAGAGCACTTACCGTATACTGCCGGCTTGTCCGCAAAGCGTACGGGGACATTCCTTTGGTCATCGGCGGTGTTGAGGCATCTCTGCGGCGATTTGCACATTATGACTATTGGGATGACACCGTTCATCCCTCAATTCTTGAGGAAACCGGCGCTGACCTGCTCCTGTTCGGCATGGGCGAGCGCACTATCCTGACCGCCGCCGAATGGATGACAAGAGGTGCGCCGGCGTGGGAATGCGCAAAGATGCCCGGCGTTTGTTATTTTGCGCCGGCTCCCCTGCGCGGCAGCATTACCGTCGCATCAGCCGAGGCATGCATGCAAAGCAAGCGTGCATACGCCGAGGCATTTCGCATCCAGTATGATGAGCAGGACCCCTATCGCGGACATTCCATCTCTCAGCCGCACGGCAGCCGCTGTCTGATTCAGACCATACCGGACAAACCACTCAGTGAAGCGGAACTGGATGCCGTATATGACCTGCCCTTTACAAGAACATGGCACCCGGATTACGATGCTGCCGGCGGCGTTCCCGCCATTGAGGAGGTTCGCTTTTCCATTGCCCATACGCGCGGATGCTTTGGGTCCTGTTCGTTCTGCGCCATAACATTTCTGCAGGGACGTATTGTCACAAGCCGTTCACATGAATCCGTGCTCAGAGAGGCCGAAGCCATTACGAAAATGCCCGATTTCAAGGGCTATATTCACGATGTCGGCGGCCCTACGGCCAATTTCAGACACGCTGCCTGTGAAAAACAGTGCCGGGTGGGTACCTGCAAAAACCGCCAGTGCCTGTTTCCCCGTCCCTGCCCGAACCTTGAAGTGGATCATACAGACTACATTCAGCTGCTGCGCGAGGTGCGGCGTCTGCCGGGCGTCAAAAAGGTATTTGTCCGTTCCGGCCTCCGCTACGATTACATTATGGCAGATGCCTCGGACGATTTTCTCAGCGAGCTCTGCGAACACCATGTCAGCGGTCAGCTGAAAGTCGCACCGGAGCACGTCAGTCCCCAGGTACTCGCCGTCATGGGCAAACCCGGCCGCGATATCTATGATGCATTCTGCGCCAGATATGAGCGAATCAACCGGGCGCTCGGGAAAAAGCAGTATCTGGTTCCCTATCTGATCTCCTCACATCCCGGCAGCGACCTCAAATGTGCCATTGAGCTGGCCGAATACCTGCGGGATATCAATCATATGCCTGAGCAGGTACAGGACTTCTATCCCACGCCCGGTACACTCAGCACCTGCATGTTCTATACCGGCCTGGATCCCAGGACGATGAAACCGGTCTACATTCCCCGCGACCCGCATGAAAAAGCGATGCAGCGGGCACTGCTCCAGTTCCGCAAACCGCAGAACTACGCACTGGTCCGCGAGGCGCTCCGAAAAGCACACCGTGAGGACCTCATCGGCACCGGCCGCAACTGCCTGGTTCCGCTAGAAGGGCAGCGCAGCGCGCATGAGTTTGCCGTGCTTAAGCAGGCCAAAAAGCGGGAAGCTGAGGCCGCCTCTAAATCGGGTAGTCGGAGCCGTTCAGGGCTGCACGAACCAGTGTCTCGCCGGAGTAAACCAGATCAAGCACAAAAAAAGGCTCGTCCCGGGCAATCAGGGAAAGGAAAACCCGGTCTCCCGCCCAAAGGGAAAGGTTCCCGATCTGCCTTTGCTCAATCCAGCAAAGATCGCCCTCATCGCACGTCCCGGTAAGCATACCATCGAATGCCGTTGCGGTAAACAGATGCATGCGCTCCTGCCAGTCCTCCGAGGTAAAGTTTACAATCCCCCGATACTGCCACTGCCTAAGCGTAAGCGCCGTCTCCTCTCGAAACTCCCGCAGCATACATTCCTCCGGCGTTTCGCCTGCCTCAATCTTTCCCCCTATGCCGATCCACTTGCCTTCATTGACATCATGCGCCTTTTTAACGCGGTGGAG
>JAFSZW010000359.1 GCA_017458865.1 Clostridia bacterium | reverse complement strand
CAGAGCACAGCAGAAGCGGTTTGAACAGCCGCGGATTGCAGATGCCGGACAGATGCGGAATCTGTACAGAATCCGGGATCTGCTGGTCAGCCAGCAGGTGTATCTGGAAGCAATAGATAACTACATTGCCTGTGGCGGCACCAGCCGGGGTTCCTGTCTCATTACGGATGAAAGCGGTGAAAAGCCGCTTGAAAGCCTTCCGGAATGCTTCAGGTTTTCGCTTGAGGACAGAGGATTCGGCGATAAGATTCAGGAGATGACCTACCATCCGGAGGGAAGTACGGCGCACTGGCGTCCGGTTCGTCCTATCCCGGATGAGGCGACGTGGTTTGAACAGGTCTGGCGGGATTACCGCAACAACAGCATTTATGAGTGAGGTGCGAAAGATGAGCAAATTTATGTCAGCAGAGGAAGCCGTTAAACTGATTCAGGATGGTGACAGTGTTGCTGTCTGCGGAAACGGCGGAGGTGTTCTTGAACCGAATTTTCTTTTCGAGGCACTTGAGCGGCGGTTCCTTGAAACCGGTCATCCGGGAAACCTGTCTCTGACGCATGCAGCGGGAATCGGGGACAAGGAAAACGGCGGAATCAGCCGGTTTGCGCATGAGGGAATGGTCCGGCGTGTTGTCGGCGGACATTGGGGATGGTCTCCAAGGATGCAGCAGATGGCCAATGACAACCTCATTGAGGCATACAATCTGCCCCAGGGTGTCATCTCCATGCAATATCGCGAGGTTGCGGGCCATCGTCCGGGCCTGATTACCAAGACAGGAATGGGAACCTTTGTCGATCCACGCGTCAGCGGCGGCAAGCTAAATACCTGCAGCCAGGAGGATCTGGTGGAAATCGTTGAGATGAACGGCGAGGAATGGCTGCATTACAAGGCGTATCCGTACAATATCGGGATCATTCGCGGAAGCTTTGGGGATGCGGAGGGGAATATCTCGATGGAGCAGGAGCCGTGCTATCTGGATGCGCTGCAGATTGCGCAGGCGGTGCATAACTGCGGAGGAAAGGTAATCTGCCAGGTTAAATACGCGTCGCAGACAGGTACGATGGATCCAAAGCATGTCCGGATTCCGGGTATCCTGGTGGATGCGGTGGTTGTCTGTCCCGGGCAGGTTCAGACCATTGAGGCGGAATTTGATCCGTCCCTGACCGGAGATCTCAAGATTCCGGTTGAGGCGATTGCGCCAATGAAACTGGATCAGCGGAAAGTGGTTGCCCGCCGGGCTGCCATGGAAATGCGCAGAGGCATGATCATGAACCTCGGCTTTGGAATGCCGGACGGTGTTGCAAAGGTAGCAGCAGAGGAGGGAATCTCCGACTATGCGAAGATCGCCATTGAGCAGGGGCTTGTGGGCGGTGTGCCTGCCAGCGGTGCCATCTTTGGCGTCTCCTATAATCCGGAGGGCATGATTGACGGGCCATCCCAATTCGATTTCTTCAATGGCGGCGGTCTCAATATGACCTGTCTTGGCCTGGCGCAGGTGGATGCTGCCGGCAATGTGAATGTCAGCAAGTTTGGGCCGACTATTTCCGGCGCCGGCGGATTCATTGACATTTCCCAGCAGGCGGATAAGTGTGTCTTCTGTGGCACATTTACCGCAGGCGGTCTCAAGACGGAGATTGTGGATGGAGAACTGCATATTCTGCAGGAGGGACGTGCACAGAAGTTTGTGCAGAATGTGGAACATATCACCTTCTCCGGTGAATATGCGAGGGCGACGGGTCAGACGGTCATATACGTCACTGAACGCGCTGTCTTTGAGCTGACGGATGAGGGACTGGTGCTGCGCGAGATTGCGCCGGGTGTTGACCTTAATCGGGATGTGCTTGGGCAGATGTCATTCAGGCCCCTGATGCCGGAACCGCCGAAACAGATGGACCTTCGGATTTTCAGGCCTGAGAAAATGGGCCTGTGTGAGGACTGATTTAAATCAGCCCGGGAAAGCAGAGACAACCGGATGCCTGGCATCCGCGAAATAAGGAAAAGGAGCAGAAAACAATGAGTATGATAGAGGGAATTACGTTAACCAGGCGCGAGAATTATGCGATTCTGACGGTCGATATTCCGGCAACACGGAATGCACTGAGCGTTCCCATTGTGGAGTATATGGACGAGCTGGTGGATGAGGTCATCGCGGACAAGAACATGCACTGCCTGATCATCACAGGCGGCGGACCCAAGTCGTTTATTGCCGGGGCGGACATCCGTCAGCTGGTGAAGATGAGTCCTGAGGATTCGCGCTACTCCATTGAGGTTGGTCATAAACTGTTCTCAAAGCTTGAGACAATGGACATTCCGGTGGTTGCTGCGATTAATGTCTACTGACTAGGCGGCGGTCTTGAGATCGCCATGAGCTGCGATATCCGGATCTGTTCGGCAAATGCCAAGTTTGGTCTACCTGAGATCAACATCGGCATGATCCCCGGATGGGGCGGAACGCTTCGGCTGGCCCGCCTGATCGGTGAGAGCCGTGCCAAGAACATGCTGCTCAGAGGAAAGATGATTACCGCGGAGCAGGCGATGGATTACGGTCTGATAGCCGAGGTCTATGAGGACGTGGACACGATGCGTGAGAAGGCTGAGGAACTGGCCAGGGAACTGGCGGCGAAAGCCCCGATCACCATGAAGATGGACAAGCATCTTATGTATGATGCTGCAGGCAAGCAGCCGACGGAAATCGCACAGCGGGACGCCAACACGCTTGGATTCCTCTTTACGACGCATGATGCCATTGAGGGGCTTACCGCATTCCTCGAAAAGCGTCAGCCGAATTACGAGGGAAGATAATCAGAGTGTCGTGACCGGCCTTGAGATCACCGGACGGCTGTGACGCGGACCGGATGATATGGCCGGATCTGTCCGGCATCCGCAGTATGCGGATGCCGGGAGGGTCCTGGCCGGATGCATCCAGGGGTACAGCAAATATGGGTACGGGCAGTGCGGCATAAAGACCGGGCTGTATGTCAACAGAAGAGGAGACAGACAATGAAGAAGTTTAATCTGTTTGAGGATATTGAGGGCGTTGAATTTCCCGCGGGACGCCGTGGACGCGTGATGTACGGTGAAAACGGAAAAATCGACAGTGAATACTTTGTCCAGGGTTATTCCGTAGTCTATCCGGGTGGCGGCATTCCGGTGCACAGTCACGAGACGATTGAAACGTATACGATTCTCTGCGGTACGGGAGAGATGTATGTGGGCGATGAAACAGAGCCGCTTAAATCCGGCGATTCGGTCTATATTGACAGGAATCTCCCGCATGGTCTCAAGAATACAGGCGAGACGGACATGCATGTCATGTATGTTTATGCACCGAAGATGATTGTGGATCACTGGCAGGAAGAACTGTCGGGCGAGCTCAAGTAAATGAGCGCCTTCCCGTCTGTTGCGATGACGGGAAGGATCATGGAATCGATGAACAGGACGTGAGATACCGTTTCAGGGCAGGTTAAGCCCTGATGGAATCTGAGGAGGAAAGATATATGAAAAAGACCGCAGTGATTACCGGCGGAAGCCGTGGAATCGGATTTGCAATTGCACATCAGCTGGCAGATGAAGGGTACAATGTCTGTGTCATGGATGTGAACCGCCTGGAGGATTACCGGGAAAACTTTGATCAGCTGGATGCAATGGGTGCTGACTGGCTGTATTACGAGGGCAGCGTAACGGAGAGCAGTGACAGGGAAGCCTTTGTGGCACAGGTACTTGAAAGATTCGGCAGCATTGACGTGCTGGTCAATAATGCCGGCGTTGCGCCGAAAGTGCGCCTGGACATTCTTGAGATGACCGAGGAGAGCTTTGACCGCGTGCTGAACATCAACCTGAAAGGCGCAATGTTCTTTACGCAGCTGGTTGCCCGGCAGATGATCAAGCAGTCGCTTACGGACAGAGGCCGCGGCGTGATTGTCAACATCTGTTCAAGCTCGGCCTACATTTCCTCGATCAGCCGTGGTGAGTACTGCATGTCGAAGGCGGGAATGGCGATGATGACCCTTCTGTATGCCGACCGTCTGGCGGCTGAGGGCATCAACGTCTACGAGATTCGTCCGGGCGTTATTGATACGGACATGACCAAGGTCGTCCATAAGAAGTACAGCGATCTGATTGATCAGGGTGCATTCCCGATTGCCCGCTGGGGAACACCGCAGGATATTG
>JAFSZW010000358.1 GCA_017458865.1 Clostridia bacterium | reverse complement strand
TTGTCATCTGTATGCCAAAGGAGCTCTATTCGGAAAAACGCCTGGCGGCAGGGGTTCAGGAGATTCGCGCCCTGCTTGACAGTCCGCACTTCTCCCTTCACATGCATATCGGCGTATATGAGGTGACAGATCTGAACATGCCTGTAATGGTCATGATCGACAGAGCGGATATTGCAAGGAAGACGTTATACAGGAACAGTGAACGCTTTGTCGCATTTTACACCGAGGAGATGCTGACCAGACAGCTCAGGGAACAGCAGGTGATTGCGGAGTTTGAACAGGCCATGACAGGTGACCAGTTCAGAATTCTGCTGCAGCCGCAGGTGAACAGGGACGGCATCCCGAGCGGTGCTGAGGCCCTTGTCCGGTGGATGCTGCCTAACGGACATCTTATCATGCCGGGTGAATTCGTTGAGATTCTGGAACGGTCCGACCTGATCTGCAGGATGGATCAGCGCGTCTGGGAGCTGACCGTCCGTCAGCTGGCAGCATGGAAAGGGACATGCTTTGAGCAGCTGCATCTTTCGATCAACGTTTCACCGAAGGACTTCTATTATATTGATGTACCGGCTATCCTTGAAAAGCTGTGCATGAAATACGAGGTCAGTCCAGAGAAACTCCGGGTGGAAATCACAGAAACCGTGCTGGCGGATGAGACATGCAATCCGGCAGTGATTGTCGAGCGTCTGCACAACATCGGATTTCGTGTCGAGATAGATGACTTTGGCAAAGGCTATTCCTCGCTTTCCCTTCTCAAAGACATCTGCGCGGATACACTCAAGGTGGACATGGAGTTCCTTCGCCATACGCCAAATGAAAAGCGAAGCCGGATTATCCTGAGGTCCATCGCACGCATGGCTGAGGACCTCGGCATGGAGGTCATCGTGGAGGGCATTGAAACCGAGGAACAGGTGAACTGGCTGAGCAGCAACGGCTACCAGAATTTTCAGGGATTTTACTTCTCAAGACCAATTACATCGGATGCGTTTATGCAGAATTACAAAAGCATCTTTGAATGCACCCGGACGAGTCCGACGTAAAGCTGTACCACTTGGAGGAACACAGATGTTGACAGTAGAACGCGCAAAGGAAATCTGCAGGGATGTCATTACCCAGGAACACCTCATCATCCACTGCACCAACGTGATGGCGGCCATGGAAGGCATGGCGAAGCATTTCGGCGAGGATCCGGAGCACTGGAAGGCAGTAGGCTACATCCATGATTACGACTATGAACAGTATCCGGAGGAGCATCTCGAGCACACGGCTGAACCGCTCCGTGCAGCGGGCGTTTCAGAGGAAGACATACGAGCTGTGCTCAGCCATGGCTACGGCATCTGCACGGATGTCGAGCCGCTGACGAACATGGAGAAGTCCCTGTTTGCGGTAGACGAGCTGACCGGCATTATTGAAGCCTGTGCCAGGATGCGGCCCAATGGCATCCAGGACCTGAACGTTTCAAGCTTCATGAAGAAGTTTAAGGATAAGCGCTTTGCTGCCAAGTGTGACCGCGAACTGATCCGTAAAGGCTGCGAGATGCTGGGCATGGAAGTTCGCGATGTCGCGGAAATCTGCATTGACGGCATGCGCCCCTATGCAGCGGAGATTCATCTCCTTGGCACCTCGGCACAGGCCTGACAGACTTTGAGTCTCTGAACGGTGTATCCTGTTTTTTAGATGAAATCCCCGGGCCTGGCCCGGGGATTTGTTTATAGAGGGACAGTGCGGCATCAACGGCCATGCAAGTGAAGTGGCGCTTTCAGTCTGGATGATGGAAAAACGCTGACACTGTGGGGGAGGATAGCCGCGTCAACTGCGGAAAGATACCTGTAAAGCTGAATAATCACAAAAAAGACCATTGGTCTATATGGTGATTGTTCGGCATTTTTAAGGAGAAAACAGGGGATGATGCAGGAAATAACTGCGTCGACGGGGAATGGTATGTTTCATGTCATTCCCTGCAGATAATAGGTGCATTTGTGTATTGCGGGCCGGGATACTTTATGCTATACTGTTTCCAGCTTATAAATAC
>JAFSZW010000357.1 GCA_017458865.1 Clostridia bacterium | reverse complement strand
CCGTTAGCAATCAGGTCTTCCTGGACTTTCTGGCTCAACTGCGTAGCGGGTATCTGAACAGAAGAGCCATTCAAACCTTCCAGTCCATCATTCTTGCCGGCGTGACTGACGTGAAGCACCTGAAAGCAAAAATTCGCCCGGAAGATGCGTATAAGGAGAACAGCCCCTGGAATATCGCCGCGGACTTTACTATCGACATGAGTCTGTCCGAGGCCGGAATCAGGGGTATGCTGGATGATTATGAGGCCGATCATCACACCGGGATGGATACACAGATGCTTGCCCGGTTGATCCGGGAATACACAGAAGGGTATCCTTTTCTCGTCAGCAGGATTTGTCAGCTGATAGACGAGAAAGTAAAGAAAGCGGTTTTACCTGGAGAAGCGTGGACAAGACAGGGCGTTGATGAGGCAGTGAAGCTGATCCTTGCGGAAAACAATACCCTCTTCCAGTCGCTGATAGAAAACCTGAAAGCGTTTCCGGAGATGAAGGAGGCCATCAGGAGCATTTTGATGGAAGGCACGACGCTGGCATGGAATGCGCAGCAGGATGCTATCGTCCAGATGCAGATGTACGGGCTCATCCGAAATGACCACGACACCGTCAGGATAGCGAACAGAATCTTTGAAACCGTACTGTACAATCTGTTCCTTTCTGACGAGGAGCTGAAAAACAACGTGTTTACCCGTGCAGGGGAGCTGGACAAGAATCGCTTTGTGACAGATGGGAAACTGGACATGCGTCTGATTCTGGAGCGATTCTGTGCCGCATAAACTGAAATTTATGGGCCAGTTTTTGACCGATTCAAAGAGAAGGATGGCAGAGAGCTGTTTCTCCTGTATCTGAAACCGATCATCAATGGCACAGGAAATTACTATATTGAGGCGCAGACAAGAGATCTGACCCGCACGGATGTGATCGTGGATTATCTGGCGCAACAGTACATTGTTGAACTGAAGATCTGGCGTGGACCGAGATACAACGCGGATGGAGAGAAACAGATCATGGAATATCTGGATCATTTCGGTTTGTCGACCGGCTATATGCTGAGCTTTAATTCGGGTAGGAATAAGGAGCCCGGCGTAAAGCGGGTGAACATAAAGGATAAGGTTCTGTTTGAAGCGACAGTGTAAAGGACGCCCACCATGCCTATTTCCAATTGTGTGAGTCTCACACGGCAGGGTCTGGGTTCAGGTCAAATGCACTGCCTTACAACAGAATCGGAAAATCTGAACAGAAACAGCCATCTGCTTTAGCAGATGGCTGCTTCATTGTTATTAAGGTTCAGGAGGCTAAATCATCGCCTCGAAGATTTCGCGCCGCGGTGCGGGAATGACGCATGTGGATACCAGCGTGCCGTCTTTTTTCGAGGGGACGGTGCCGGCATCAATTGCGGCCTGGACAGCGGCAACCTCACCGCACAGCGTGACATAGGATTTGCCGCCGATGCCAAGGCCCAGGCGGACCTCCATCAGCTGAACGTCAGCGGCTTTGGCAGCAAGGTCACCGGCCACGACGGCTGCGGCAATGGTATAAAACTCCATGACGCCCATGGCATTCAGGCTGCCGGGCGGGTTTCCGCCGGAAATGGCCTGCACCATCTGAGGATCCAGGCTGGCGATGGTCAGGTCGTCCACAAGGTATTCGCCGGCATAGTGTTTGCCCGCATCCATGGAGGCGGCGACTGCCGCTACCTCGCCATAAATGACCACGGTGTACTTGCCGGGACATACAGCGCCGGCTTTGAGCAGCGTAACCTCCGCAGCCTTCAGCATGGCATCTGCGGCGATGACGCCCCGTGCAATGCTGTTGGTTTCCAGCAAACCCAAAGAAATCATGGCTTTGTTTCCTTTCCGGTTGTGAATGTGAATGGCGCAGGACCGGCTGTGCAGCGGCAAAGCGCACATCAAAGCAGTTCAGATGAAATGCTCAAGACAGGATCCTGACGTGCTCCGGAGCACGGGCAGGCCTGACTGTACGACATCAGGATGCGCGGATAACGACGCAGCTTTTGTCTGCCTGTTCCACTGTACCGCAGATGCTGGCATGGATATCCGCACCGAGCGCATTTGCCGGCATCCGTCCGATCACGTCGCCCTTCTTAACCGTGCTCCCGGGGGTAACACATGGTTCCGCGGGCGCGCCGATGTGCTGGCGCATGGGGATGCGCACGACGTTTGTCGTCAGAGGGACTGCCGATGCCGGGACAGGGATATCATACCGGGCTGCATGAATGCGGGCCAGGATCCGGCCGGATGGCGCCTGGTGGTACTCAGCCAGGGCCGGTGGATCCTTGAGCTCAAACGAGGGACGTTCGCCTTTGGCGCGCAGCTCCGCCTTCTGAGTCTGCTGGATGCGCCGGGGATTGAGTCCCATGGGACAGGCGTACAGCTCACAAACTCCGCACTCCATGCAGAGCATGGCGGAGGGTTCAAGCCGGTTTCCAGCGGCAAAGGCGCGCATGGTCAGGTGGGGATATATCGGGTGTCCCAGCAAGTGTCTGGGACAGAGATCCGTGCAGGTGCGGCACTGAATGCATGCGCTGCGTGCACGGATGCGCGCCTGATCCATGGAGAGCAGGGCATGGCGCACAAGGGTGTGCTCTGACGGGAGCACCAGAATGCCGCCCAGGGTTTTGGTGACAACCCCGGGATCTGACCTGTCCGCCAGAGGCCCCATCATGGGACCGCCGAGAACCAGTCGGTAGTCCGGGACGGTGGCGCCGCCGGCCCTGTCAAGCACTTCATTGACGGACATGCCGACAGGTACCCGGTAGACGCCGGGATTCCGAATTTCACCGACAACGGTAACAAAGCGGGAGGTGACGGGTTTGCCGTCAAGTGCGCGAAGCGCATTCAGCGCAGTGGATACACTCACGACTGCGCAGCCGACGCTGCCGGGCAGAGCACCCGGGGGCACGGTTTTGCCTGTGGCGCTGTGCAGAAGGGCCTGCTCATCGCCTATCGGGTATACCGTCGGCAGCAGGTGCAGCCGTACAGGCGGCGTGCACGCGGCTTTTGAGAGGGTCTCTTTCAGAGCAGCAATCTGCGGTGCATAATGATCCTTGAGGCAGATAATGGCCTCGCGGGCACTGACAATAGCGGCCAGCTTTGAGGCAGCCTCAATCAGCTGAGCGGGATAGGTGAGCATCAGGTACTGGTCGCTTTTGAGCAGCGGTTCGCATTCCGCGCCGTTGATGAGCAGCTGCTCAGCAGGGGTGGACAGCTTTTTGTGGAGCGGGAATCCGGCGCCGCCGCCGCCCACAACACCGCCGCTGGCAAGCAGATCTAGCTCTCTCATTTCTGCACCTCATGGATGTCAATGATGGCCACGATGGCGGCATCAACCGGCGATTCCTGCTGGCCTACGGCCTTGCGGGCAGATGACCCCTGTGCAACGAGCACCATTTCGCCGATGCCGGCGTCAATGGTATCCACAGCGACCAGCTGCTCGCCCGTTGGGGTGCCGTCCAGTTTGGCGGGTTCCACGATCATCAGCTTGCGGCCAATGAGCGTTTCTTCCTTGCGGGTTGCCCACAGATTGCCGGTTACTTTTGCAATGAACATGCTATTCCTCTCCGAAGCTTAATGTAATGCCCAGTGTCTTTGCGGTATCCCTTGCAAGGGGGGTGATAATTTGTCCCTTTGCCAGGCAAAGGGCGGATGTGCCCTGGGCGCTGAGCGCCCGGATGTCATGTTCTGTAATCAGCTTGCCGGGAAAGCTTGCGCAGGCAGATGCCTGTGGCGCAGCCCCGGCGGCTGCAGGCGCACAGGATGAAACAGAGGTGGACGTGCCGGATGCGCAAAGGCCTGTGATCTGGCATTCGCAGTCCTTGCCGGCACCGGCCGCGTTTGCCTCATCTGTGTCAATATGCAGCGCAAGTGCCGAGGTCTCCGTTACCCGGATGGGAACGTCCTCAAGGATCAGGGGACGGCTGCCCAGAACCCGGACGGATACGCACTGCCCGTCATGGACGCCGAATGCAGATGCATCCTTTGGCGTCATGTGCAGATGCCTGCGGGCGACGATGGCAGCCTTGCGGGTAATGAGCCGGCTGCCGGCCTGCAGCGTGATATCGGCAGCATCAGCCAGATCACCGGAGAGCCGCACGGGCGCGGAGACGCCGAGCGCACGGGCATCTGTTGCGGAGATTTCCACCTGGGTTGCGCCGCGTGTCGGACCGAGCACGGCCACATTCTCCAGGATGCCCTTGGGGCCGATGAGCCGTACCCGACAATTCGACAGGAACTGACCGGGCTGGGAGATCATGCGCACGCATTCCAGCTGGTCAAGGCCGAACAGTTCACGCAGGTCATCCTTTGAGAGATGCACGTGACGGGCGGACATTTCTGCCGGAATGAGAGCATCACTATTTGCCGGAGCAGCAGGCGTGCTCTGCAGACGTGAGAGGACCTCACGGACAATTGCTTCAATCTGATCCATAAATCTGGCCTCCTTTGCTCAGCGGCGCACAGCGCGGAGCTGAAGCACATAGAAGTAGCTGGAGAGGCGGTTCAGCGCCAGGACAATATCCTCCCGTGTCACCTGCTGACCATCCCAGAACGCGGTCACAGCGGCCAGCTCTGTCTCACGGGTGAGCGCTCTCAGGCGATTGAGCTGCGCGGCAAACAGGCCGTGCTCCGGAGCGGGCAGGATGTGGCCGGGAAAGCCGAATGTCTCGGGATGATGGGAGCACCGGTGGACCTCATCTGGCGTCATGCCATCCAGCTTCCATTCGGGCACCGGGGTTTCCCGCACCTCAGCAGCCAGAACGGAACGGGTCAGGCGCAGTGCATCATCAAGCGGAGTACGCCACTCATCCGTGCAGGTACACTGGAGCAGCAGGATCTCGCTTTCAAGCGTGTCCAGCCTGCCCCGCAGCACGATGCGCGGATTTGTCTTGCAAACCAGCGTTCGGGCATTGAGGTTGGTCATATGCTCCGGCTTGCGCACACCGGGTGCCGGCATGGCCTCTGTCGGGGATGGGGCAGAGGGATGCCGGTACAGTTTGAGGTCCAGCAGGTACTGTCGGGCCGCCGGGGTGAGCCTGCAGTCGGATGGTATGTCGTACCGGTCAGGAATGCCGGACGCGAACTGATCCCGCAGGTCGCGCTCGGTAATATAGCGCATAGTGATAAGCCTCCTCTTAGCAGGCAAGCATTCAGGTATTGGCAAATGCTGAGTCGGCGCAGGGCCCGGCCCTTTAAAGGCCATCCGGTCAGTTGCTGCATATCCGGTATCGCTTAACAGGACGGTGTCGGGCGCCGAGCCAGGTCATGAGCAGGAAGACCATCCGGTCATTGAGCGATGCTGGTCAGGTATCGTCTGACAGGACAGCACCGGGCTCAGGGGTTACAAAGCGCCGCACGGATCAGATCAGCCCTCGAGATGCGGCAGAATGCCCTCCACCTCGCCGTGAGGACGCGGAATGACGTGCTGGGAAATCAGGTTGCCAACGCGCTGAGCGGCTGCTGCGCCGGCGTCAACGGCTGCCTTGACAGCGCCGACCTCGCCGCGGACCATGACGGTGACCAGTCCGCCGCCGACATGGACTTTGCCGATCAGGGTGACATCTGCTGCTTTGACCATCGCATCAGCTGCTTCAATGGAGCCAATAAGGCCGCGGGTTTCAATCATGCCCAGAGCAATTCTTTCAGGATTCATAGGAAACCTCCTGTTGTCGTTTATGGTTTACGTCATGAGACGCGTTTAACTGACTGAGAGTGCGTGGTATCTGCTGCCGGTGAGCAGGACAGATGCCGGGATTTACAGGTCCAGATGAGGCAAAATCCCTTCCACCTCGGGATGGGGACGGGGGATGACGTGAACGGAGATCAGTTCGCCGACCCGCTGCGCTGCCGCGGCACCCGCGTCAGTGGCAGCCTTGACGGCGCCAACGTCACCGCGAACCATGACGGTGACCAGTCCACCGCCAACATGTACCTTGCCGATCAGGGTGACGTTGGCTGCTTTCACCATGGCATCGGCTGCTTCTACCGAGCCTACCAGGCCTTTGGTTTCCACCATGCCCAGCGCGATCTTTTCATAATCCTGTGCCATAAATGAACCTCCTTATGCTGTACGGGGATTGTGATGCTGTATAAATGATGTGCCTGTATCGTTCCGTCCGGGACCGGGCGGAAAGGTCAGTTGAGTCCACGGAGCTGTTTTACCACGGCCTCGACGATGCGCTCCATATCGTCGTTGCTGATGCTGCCGGTAGTGCCGGCATCCGCGGTGCAGCCGCATGCTGCGCGGCTGACCTCCTCCGGTTCAATGAGCCCGTAGGCGGCCCGGCGGATCTGGTAGAGATGATGGACCGTTACATTGTCGCTGGTGGCACTGCCGCCAACTGCGCCGCAGCCCAGTGTGAATGACGGGCTGATGCCAGTTGTCGCGCCTATGCCGCCCTGAGTGGAGCCGGTATTGACCAGCAGCCGGGATACGGGCTTTTTGAGCACAAAGGTGCGCACCAGTTCCGGATTGTTGGTATGGATGGACAGGCTGTGACCGATACCCCCAAAGCGCAGCAGCTCAAGACATTTTTCGCATGCGTGCTGCCAGTCGGGCTCTGTGTAGAAGGCGAGCAGCGGGGAGAGCTTCTCGATGGAGAAGGGATAGTCCTTGCCGACCTTGTCCTGCTCACAGAGGATGACCTTGGTATCCTGAGGAATCTGAATGCCTGCCATTTTCGCGATCTCGACGGCGCTCTTGCCGACAATGCGCGGATTGACCGTATCCGCTCCAGGACGCTTCATCACAGCCTCAAGCTTTCGCTGTTCCTCACCGGAGACGAAATAGCCGCCCTGACGTTTGAACTGGGCAATGACCTCATCCCGGATGCAGGTCTCGGTGACGACGCTCTGCTCGGATGCGCAGATGGTGCCGTTGTCAAATGTCTTGCTGGCGATGATGCGCCGCACGGCATTGGGAATATCTGCGGTGCGCTCAATGAAGGCGGGAACGTTGCCTGGGCCCACGCCAAGGGCCGGCGTGCCGCTTGAGTAGGCAGCCTTGACCATGGCTGAGCCGCCAGTCGCGATAATCATGTTGCTGTGCTTCATCAGCTCCTGGGTGCCGCCGAGCGTGGGAATGGTCATCATGGTGACCAGGCCGTCCGGTGCGCCGGCCTCAACCGCCGCAGCATTCAGGATGCGCACGGCCTCGCCGATGCAGTTCAGCGCGGAGGGATGGGGCGAGACGATCAGGGCATTGCCGGCCTTGACCGAAATCAGCGATTTGAAAATGGTGGTGCTGGTCGGGTTTGTGCTCGGGACAAGGCCTGCCACAACGCCCACCGGAATGGCAACCTCCAGCATCTTCTTTTCGCTGTCCTCGCGGATGATGCCGATCGTCCTGGCGTCCTTGATATAGTTATAGACCGTGCGTGCAGCAAAGAGGTTCTTGGTTACCTTGTCCTCTTCCTTGCCAAACCCGGTATCGGCCACGGCCATCTGGGCGAGCTTTCGTGCATTGCTCTCTGCTGCACGGGCCATGGCGCCTACGATGCGGTCCACCTGCTGCTGGTCCATCTCAGCCAGCACAGCCTGGGCAGCCTGGGCTTTTTTGACCAGGTTTCGTGCTTCCTGTATGGAGGCAAGGTCCTTATCCAGTTCCATCGCATTCCCTTCCTTTCAGATTATCCGTTATTTTCAGTGCGTTTTGTAATATGAGGTCAGGGCTTCCATCAGACGGGCTTTGGTTGCATAGCGGATTTCGCCCGCGCTCAGCGGGAAACCGGGCAGCTTGCGTACGAAGCTGCGCAGTGCCAGCACCTTCCATCCGTTCAGTTCCTCAAGGCTCGGACGGTTTGGTGCGGGTGCTGCCGGCGGCGTATCCGGCTTATCCTTTGCGGGTTCAGCCGGCTCGGCCTCGGCTTTGCCGCAGACGCGCATCTCGCGCAGGCCGCCCTCGCAGCCGCCGCAGGCAGCGCATCCGCCCTGATGCCGCCTGCCGGGTCCTACGCCTGGATCGCTGGCCAGCATGCAGAAGACCTCGGGCATGGCGCGGGGGATGACATGGGAGCTGATTACGTGGCCAATGCGCCGCGCGGATTCAGTGCCTGCATCGACTGCGGCCTGTACCGCTGCCACGTCCCCTTCAAAACGCACCATGACCAGTCCGCCGCGCACGTAATCCGTGCCCAGCAGACGAACATCTGCTGCCTTGAGTCCCGCGTCTGCCGCTTCAATGGCGGAGAGCAGTCCGCTGGTTTCGATCATGCCAAGGGCGGTGATCTCCATGGTGCGTCATCCTTTCAGATTGAGAATAAGAAAATAAACAGATCAGTAGACAGAGTAGTCAAGCGGGTTGCCCGCCACGTCGATGACCGCCCGGGCAAAGGCTTCACAGGCTGCTCTGCAGTCTGACTGAGAGCCGGTCAGCAGTCCGCCGCCAAAGTTGGTGGGAGACGGAGGTCCGTAAAACTCGACCAGGCGGACCTGCGCCGCTTTGAGTGCCTTGTCCATGGCATAGATGCTTTCAAGCGGCGGGGCAATGAGGTAAGCGAGCGGACTGCCCGCCGGAATACCGCACTGGGCAGAGAGGTAGGTGCCGGTCCTGCTGATGCAGTGGGCATAATACACGACGCTGTCGTCCTCATTGGCAGAGTAAAAGGAGGCATCGTGCTCAATCATGTGAATGGCGGCAGCCAGGCCGCTCTCTACCTCATCCGGGGAGGGCCCGGCCAGGATACCGAGAAATTCACCGGCCAGTGCCGTATTGGCATTGGCGGCGCCCGCATACATCGACTGGGCATAGGCGACAAAGACAGAGGCCTTCTTGGTTGCCTCATCAAGCGCGGTATAGCCTACATCATCGCTGTCGCAGGTAATGAGCCCCAGGGAGTGAGCAGAACTGTCCAGTTTGAACCGCTCCCGTAGGCTCTCATCTACCCGGGGAATCAGGCGTACAGCCAGAACTTTAGCCGGCATACGGTCACCAAGCAAGCTGCATCCCCCTTTCCCGGCAGAATCATTTTTGCATCTTTTGGCAGTGAAGAAGATCAGATCGGCAGATCTGTGCCGCTGGCTTTCTTCTCAAGCATCAGCTGAATCAGGTCCACAATGTGTGCACCGGCCTCAACAGCCGGGGTGCCGCCCCGGTGGATATTGGCCAGCACGGTGCGGCGGCTTTCTGCCATGCCCACTGTGGGCTTATAGGCAATATAGGCACTCATGCTTTCTGCGGTGACCAGTCCGGGACGCTCACCCAGGAGCACGCAGACGACGTCTGCGCCGGTAGCCTCTCCAATCTGGTCCTCTGTGGCAACGCGGCCAAATCGCACAAAGAAGGGATCATTCACCTTAAGACCGGCTGCCCGCAGCCCTTCCTGAATGACTGGCAGGATATTGGCCGCATTGGCGCATACGGCGCTTGAGGACAGGCCGTCTGCTACGTAGAGCACCACCTGGGTTCCAACCGGAACGCTGCTGCGGATCTTTTCAAGGGTTTCCGCAGGGAAGATGCGGCCCTTGTCAGGCCGGGTTAGAAACATTTCGCGGTTTTCGCAGGCAGTCGTGAATACAGGCCATCCCATCTGCTGCAGATAGTCATCCGGCACATCGGAAAATACGGCATCCTGGGCAGCAGCATGGTCCGCCTGAAAGCGGAGCATGGTTTCGGTGCGGAAGCGTGCGCCCGCGCGGCCTACGCCGATGCGGGCCGGGGTGCGTTCTTTCATGGCCAGATACGCAGCCTGGTCATGCGGGTGCTCAACCAGATACTGACGGCGGATATCTGCCGCCATGATATCGGGCAGAGGCTCATCAGGGACTACCTGCGCCTGCGGGGGCACATCGGCATCCTCGCGCCTGAGCTTGCTCAGCACCTGCTCAACTACCTCGCGGATTTCCTGCTCGGTCATATGCTTTCCTCCCTTTCCATGTGCTTACAGGAAGATGGATGCATCTCCCGCGTTTGGTCCCAGATGTCCGTTTTCCCAGAATCCCCACTTTTCCATCCACTTCTCAAAGGCCGGGATGGGTCTCAGGTGCATGCATTCCCGGATGGCGGCAATGTCATGGTAGCCGGTGGACTGGTAATTGAGCATGACGTCATCCCCATGGGGAACGCCCATGAAATAGTTGCAGCCTGCCGCTGCCAGCAGGACAGCCAGGTTTTCATTGTCGAACTGGTCGGCACGCATGTGATTGGTATAACAGCAGTCACAGCCCATGGGCAGGCCGTGGAGCTTGCCCATGAAATGATCCTCAAGGCCGGCACGGATGAACTGCCGGTTGTCATACAGGTATTCCGGCCCGATAAAGCCGACGACGGTGTTGACCAGGAATGGGCTGAAATGCCGGGCAAAGCCATAGCATCTGGCTTCCATGGTTACCTGATCCCTTCCGTTATGCGCATCCGAGGACAGCTCGCTGCCCTGGCCTGTTTCAAAATACAGCTGGTTGGGGCCATGACTGTTTCCCTCGTGTGCCATGAGGTCTTTCGCCTCGGCGATCATGGCGTTGCTGATGCCGAAAGCGGCATTGCCCTTCTCGGACCCCGCGATGCTCTGGAAGATCAGGTCGCAGGGAGCCCCCTGACGCACGGCCTCCATGCCTGTGGTCACATGGGCGAGCACGCAGATCTGCGTGGGAATTTCATACTTTGCCTTGAGCTCGGCAAAGCGGCTTAATATCGCTTTTACGCTTTCAGTGGAAGCGTCCACCGGATTGAGTCCGATGACCGCATCGCCTACGCCAAAGGTGAGTCCCTCAAGGGTTGAGGCGGTAATGCCCTCAATGTCATCGGTGGGATGATTGGGCTGCAGACGGGCGCTCAGGGTGCCCTCTTCGCCAATGGTTGTCACGCAGGTTGCGGTTACCCGCATCTTTTTGGCAGCGTAGATCAGGTCCAGATTGCTCATCAGCTT
>JAFSZW010000356.1 GCA_017458865.1 Clostridia bacterium | reverse complement strand
GGCGAGATTGCTGTAAGAGCGATTCGGGCCTGCAGAGAGATGGACATCGGGACTGTCGCAGTGTATACCGTCGCGGACAGAGATTCGCTGCACGTCAAGTATGCAGATGAAGCCGTGTGCATTGGTGAGAACAAAGCGGTTGACAGCTACCTGGATTTTTACAGAATTCTGAGTACGGCAAGCGTCACCCATGCGGATGCCATCTATCCAGGTACCGGTTTTCTGTCGGAAAATGCAACGTTTTCAAAAGCATGTGCAGAGGCAGGCGTGCATTTCATCGGTGCCGGTCCGGAGACGCTTCATATGCTGGGGGATAAGATTCTGGCAAAACAGGCAGCTGTCAATTCCGGCCTGCCGATCGTTCCTGCCAGTGAGGGATGCTTGATGGATGTTTCTGCCTGCCTGAGGGAGGCGGAAAGAATCGGGTATCCGGTTCTCCTCAAAGCTGTGGACGGTGGAGGCGGGAAGGGCATCCGCAAGGTGAGTGCGCCGGAGGAGATGGAGGAGGCGTTTAACGCTTGCGTAAACGAGGCACGCGCGGCCTTTGGATCTGATAAGATCTTTCTTGAAAAATGCCTGGAAAATGTGCGGCATGTGGAGGTCCAGATCCTGGCGGACAGCTTTGGAAACGCGATTCATCTGTTTGACAGAGACTGCACCATGCAGCGCAGGCACCAGAAGATGATAGAGGAGGCTGTATCCCCCTTTGTTCAGCAGACAGTCAAGGAAAAGATCTATGCGGATGCGGTGAGGATCATAAAGAATATTCATTATGTCGGCGCTGCGACGGTGGAGTTCCTTGCAGACAGGGACGGACATTACTACTTTATGGAAGTGAATCCGCGGATTCAGGTAGAGCATCCGGTGACCGAACTGGTGACAGGGCTGGATATCGTGAAGGAACAGATTTCGGTGGCACTGGGTGAACCGCTTTCGATCAGGACACCGGAGGCGCCAAGGGGGCACGCAATTGAGGCGCGTATTAATGCCGAGGATCCGTCCCGAAACTTCATGAGCTCCATCGGCAGGGTGACAGGATGTACGTTCCCGGCAGGAAACGGCATCCGTGTGGAGACTTTTATCCATGACGGAATCAGGATCAGCCCGTACTACGACTCCATGATTGCGAAAATAATCGCGTATGCGGATACCCGGGAACTGGCAGTCAAACGTCTGCAGTTTGCCCTGGATGAGCTGGACATTGGCGGAATTACCACAAATGCTCCTCTCCAGAAGGAACTGCTCGGCACGGATGCGTTTATGGACGGAAGCAGCCATACCACATTTGTTGAGGAATATCTTGAGGCAGGCCATGAATGAATTAAAACTGGCTCAGGTCCGTAAAACGGCTTTCAGTGCGCTGATCTCCGGCGGGAAAAAGAGCATTGAACATTTACGGGACATGGAAAAAAAAGGGCAGGCTGTCAATGACAGCCTGCTGCATGAGATTCTGAGAAAAAATGCGCGTACTGCATATGGTCAGCAGCGCGGTTTTGCGGGTATTCGCACATATGAGCAGTATGCAGCACAGGTGCCGCTTTCAGAATATCAGGATTATGAGGACGCTATCCAGCGGATGAGCGATCTTGGAGAGCAGAATCTCCTGATGTCATCCACTCCGGATTATTATTTCCTCACATCCGGTACAAACGGAGCGCCCAAACGGATTCCGTCTTCCCGGGAACAGACCCGCATGATTCGGAATTATTTGAATCTGTACCGCTTTGGCCTGGTTGCGCAGACACTGGGGGATATCTGGACAGAAGGTGCGACCCTGAGCCCCGTAGAGGTCCGGGTCAAAAAAACCGACAGCGGGACGCTCGAGGGATATTTCTCGGCCAAGCTGCTCTATGATCTGGGAGATCTGGTTCAGACGGCGTCTCTTTCCCCCAGGGAAGTTATCTGGTCTGAGCCGGGAGAGAATACCGGATATATGCATTTACGCTATGGTCTGGCGTGCGAGAATGTGACAGAGCTGAATGCCGCCTATGTTACTGCGCTTCTGGAAATGATGCGTTATCTGGAAACAAACTGGCAGTCACTGGTCCGGGATATCCGCGAGGGCACAATTCCGGAGGATGCGGGCTACTCACCTGAAAAACGGGCTGCGCTTCTCCGCAATCTGAGGCCGGATCCGGAACGTGCAGATGTTCTTGAGGCGGAATTTCAAAAAGGTTTTGAAGATCCGATTCTGCCCAGAATCTGGAGGAAGCTGTCCCTGGTAACTGCAGCTGCAGGTGCCACATTTGCGCCTTACCTGGAACAGCTGCGGCGGTATATCGGAAATGATGTACAGGTTTACTATCATGGGTACACCGCAAGCGAGGCGGTCATGGGTGTACCGGTCTCCCTGAACAGCCAGCAGTATGAATTGCTGCCGGATTCCTGTTTCTATGAATTCCAGCCTTATGATGAGGAGAGCGGGAGTATTCTGCCGTTTGCGGAAGGGGCTCCGCTGCTCAGAATGAGCCAGCTGGAAACGGGGAAGGCCTATGTGGTGATCATTACGAACATCTGCGGTC
>JAFSZW010000355.1 GCA_017458865.1 Clostridia bacterium | reverse complement strand
TGCTCATGTGTGGTCATATAAGCGCAGAAATGTGGTCGTATGTGGACGGTTGTGGACGTGTGACCATATTTCTGCCGGTTGAAAACGTTTTGTATCGGGCATATAATAAATGCAGTTTAAACGAAGACACTGTTTCTGAGTAGTGAATGGACACATTTCAACATTGATTTCAGGATACTGTGATGGTTACCAGAAAGGATATTGCAGACCGTCTTGGCGTTTCAGTTTCTGTGGTTTCCCGTGCACTCAACAACAGCGGATACGTTGACAGGGAAAAGAAGCAGCAGATTCTTGATCTGGCCAGGGAGCTGGGGTACAGCCGTGAACCGGTTGCCATTCGTGAGGAACATGCGAAGAACCATCTTCTTGTGTTTTACCTGCGGGATACCCGAAATCCGTTTTACATTGAACTGTATGACGGAATGCTTTCGGCAGCGGATGAGCGCGGGTACGGCATCCTGCTTTTCAACTCGAAAGACTTTGATCAGATACCAAGGATTTCCGCGGACGGAATCATCTTTTCCAACGAATCCCTTGCGGTGGACTATCTGAAGTCGGCTGGAAAGCAATACTACCTGCCGGCGGTGAGCTGTTCCTATGGATACAATTACCTTCTGCCACGGGCCATTCCTCAGATAGACTGCGATATTCTCTCTGCCACCCAGACGCTCATTGAGTATCTGAGAAAGAGAGGGCATACCCGGATTGCAATGGTCTCACCGGAGGACATTTCCTCATTTGGCATCCGGGTGATCAGCTGGCAGTCTGCCATGGTCTCTGTCCTTGGAAACAGGCTGAGCGAGTATATTTTCATTGTTGCTGAGGATCAGGACAGTGATTCAGGTGCACAGGCAGCAGCGTCCCGGTTTTGCGATTACTACGGACGCGGCCGCACAGGTGCAAAGCGCTTTGTGGAATCCGGCTGTGATGCGACGGCGGTTATCTGCTTCAATGAGGAGATGGCCCTTGGATTCTGCAGGAAGCTGATGGAACTGAAGGTGCGCATTCCGGAAGATCTGTCAGTAGTGACTTATGATGCGACGTACCAGTCCCGGTTTTTTCAGATTCCGGTGACGAAAATCAATCTGAACCCCCGGATTCAGGGACGGATGTGTGCCGAGACACTGATCGACCTGATTAACGGGAAACATCCGGAGCGGGTTCAGCATGTTCCGATAGAGCTGATCGAAGGGGTATCAGTCGGGACAGTCGGCCAGAGCTGACATCAGGCAGTGATCCTCTCCTGAGCGAGGAGATCTATATATTATCAAGGAGGATATAGGAAATGAAACGTTTCGTTACCCTGCTGCTCGTTGCCATCATGGCGATGCTCTCTCTGAGCGCATTTGCTGAGGTCAACAAGGACATCGAAGGCTATATCGAAGTCGGCGGCTGGCCGTCCGGCGATGATGCTTTCAAGGCTGCTCTGGCCGGATTCAATGAGATGTATCCGAACATCGAAGTTGAGCTGGTATTCACCGATACAACCTCACATCATCAGTCTCTGCAGACCTCTCTGACTGCCGGTTCTGGCGCGCCTGATGTTGCCATGGTTGAGGGCGCTTATATCGCTCAGTACAAGAACTCTCTTGCACTGACCGACCTAAACACGCTTGGCGCACAGGACTATAAGGATGACTTTGGCCCCTTCAAGTGGAACCAGGCGATTTCCGATGATGGAACCCGCATGGTCGCCATCCCGTGGGACCTTGGCCCGACGCTCTACTACTATCGTTCTGACGTTTTCGAAGAGGTTGGCCTCCCGACCGATCCCGATGAGGTTACTGCACTCATGAGCACCTGGGAAGGCGTTCTCGAGGTTGCTGAGAAGGTTTCCATCCCCGGCAAGCGCTGGTTCCTGCCGTCTGCTGCCTATCCGTATCAGTGGCTGTTCATCAACCGTGACTATTATAACGAGAACCTTGACCTGGTTCTTGAGCGCCCGGGCGACATCGACTGCATCAATGCCTGCCTCGAGATTCGCAAGAACGGCTGGGACATGAACGTGGATATGTGGTCCAGCGAAGCATATGCTGCCTATGAAGCAGGCACCTGCGTAAGCGTTGCTGCAGGTTCCTGGTTCTCCGGATTCCTCAAGACCGACATTGATCCGGACGGTGCCGGACACTGGCGCGCAACCGCTCTGCCGGCTGGCATGCCTGCAACCAACTGGGGCGGCTCTTTCCTGGTCATTCCTGAGCAGAGCCAGGAGAAGGAAGCTGCCTGGGCATTCCTGACCTACATGCTGTGCACTGCAAAGGGCCAGAACGACATGTTCGCGGCTGTTGACTACTTCCCGGCATATGAGCCGGCATGGACTGCCGCACCTGAGCTCTACACTGATGGCGATCCGTATTTCGGCGGACAGGCTCCGAACGCCCTGGCTGCGGATATCGCATCCAAGGTTCCGGCTGTTTACAACACCATCATGGACACCACTGCTGAGGGCTATATCTACAGCGCGTTCAACGCTGGCGCTGAGGCTGGCGAGACTGCTGAGCAGATCCGCGAGCGCCTTGGCAAGGACATTGAGGTTGCCTGCGCAGAGCTGAAACTCCAGCAGATCCAGAACCTCAAGGATGCCGGCGTCTGGAAGGGCGAGTAATCAGGTTTTACCTGCCTTGCAAGAATAAGAAGTGAAGGGAGGAGGCCGGTTATCCGGTCTCCTTCTGTCCATTTTCAGACATTGTCAGGGCAAAAATGGATGTCTAACAGGCCGTCTGTTTCAAGAGCGAGGCGAGCGTTGCCCAAAGAGGCGACTCAGTCAGCTGACTCAATTGAAACCGGCCTGATCTGCAGAAGCCTGGCTTCCGCGGAGACATGATCGGAAGTCAGTTTTCCAGGAGGTGAAAGTGGTGGACAACACCGCAAAGAACATTCATGCCCCGAAGAAAAAGAGCATTGGCAGGATCCTGTATGAAAACAGGGTTGCCTATGCGTACATTGCCCCATTTTACATTCTGTTCCTGGTATTCAGCCTGTTCCCGATGGTGTTCGGCTTTGCGCTGAGCTTTTTCCGCTGGGACGGACTGAGTGACATGCACTTCATTGCGCTGCAGAACTATATCAATCTGCTGCACGATCCTCTGTTCTGGAAAGCACTCTGGAACACGCTGTTCATTGGTATTATCGCGC
>JAFSZW010000354.1 GCA_017458865.1 Clostridia bacterium | reverse complement strand
GTCCATGATGGGCTTCACATTCGATGTGGCGCCGGTCGAGACGCAGTGCCTTGCCATCGCCAGCATCATTGAGGAGTACAAGCGCGAGCTGTACACCGGCACCTCCGATCCTGACGTTGTCATTCCGGAGATGCTCGAGCGCATGAATGAAGTTGGCCTCCAGGAAGTTCTTGCCGAGGCCCAGGCTCAGCTGGATGCCTTTAAGGCAGCAGAAGCCAAATAAGTATTTCCATTCTGAGCCCGTTTCCTCTGAAACGGGCTCTTTTGTTATTATGAAGAAAGCAGGATGCAGGGCGATGGTTATCCGTGAGGCTGGACAGGCGGACAGAGCAGGTATCATGAGGCTCTGGAACAGATGCGTATCTGCCGGGGAAGTGCTCTACTTCCAGATGGACGATGAGTATTTTGTCCGGAAATTCAGGACGGGGCCGGGTGCGGATGCAGGAGTCTTTATCGTGGCAGAAGATGATAAAGGACAGTTGCAGGGCGCCGTGCATGGCGTGCAGCCGTATGCCTATCCCGGTGCAAAACCGGGGTGGTCCTATCTGACCTTTGAACTCGTTGCACCGGAATTCCGGGGAAGTGGCATCGGCATGCAGCTGCTTGCGGCGCTGGCAGACCGGATGCGGACAGCAGGGGCGAGCACGCTGGCCATTTCAAGCCTGAACCCGGTCAACATCGACTGGCATATTCCGGGGACACCGGGACATGATCACAACAATATGCCGGGTCTGGATGAGGGATGTGCGGGCGCTGCCTTTTTCCACCGCTTCTTTGAGAGCGCGCACAGAGAGGTTGCGATGTACCGCAGTCTTGACCATACCATCAGAGTGCCGGCTGAAATTGTTGCACTTCGCCTCAAACTGCAGCAGGAAGGGATTGAGACAGGTCTTTACTGCGGCACACCGCTGTATGAATTTGAGACGCTTTGCAGGAATGTCGGCAGTGCATACTGGCAGCATGTTCTCACAACAGAGATTCAGGCACATCTGACCGGGCAGCCAAATGAGGATCCGGCGCTCTGGCCGGACGGCAGATGTCCGGATGGTCCAAGGCCGCTTTTGGCGGCGATAGCAGATGGACGTCTGGTTGCCTTTACCGGACCGATAGACAGGCAGGTGAGCGGCCGGGGATGGTTTACAGGCATTTGCACGGACCCGTCATATGAACATAGGGGCATTGCAACAGTCCTGTTCTCCATGCTGATGGAGGAATTCGGAAAGCGCGGGGCGACGTTTTCAACCCTGTTTACGGGGGAAGACAACCGGGCACAACGGATTTACACGCGAGCCGGCATGCAGATTGTCCGGCACTTTACGCTGATGAAAATGGATCTCAGTCAGCCGCTTAGCAGATGACGCAAGGCAGGATGTGCAGACCTGATACAGGCGCTAAAACGGGCATTGTCTCCAGTGGTGGGACAGGATGCCCATGGAACAGAGGTGAACACAGGCAATGAGCAAGACGATTATGGCAGTCGGCGCGCATACGGGAGATGCGCAGCTGACCTGCGGGATGCTGCTGGCAAAGCATGCAATGGCAGGGGATAAGGTGGTCATTGTGGACCTGACCGCGGGGGAGCGGGGCACACCTGCCGGATATACGGTGGAATCCTTCCGGGCATACAATACGGAATGTGCAGAGCGGTTTGCCAGGCATCTGGGCGGGACAAGCATTGTCCTTAACACACCGGACGGTGAGCTGTACGATACCAAAGAGCAGGAACTGAACCTCGCGACACTTATGCGGCAGTATCATGTGGATGCAGTTCTGTATCACTGGAAAAACTCCCTGCACAAGGATCATGAGGCGGCAAACCGGATTACAGAGAATGCCATCTTCTATGCGTCGCTCCCGACGTTTGAACACGAACTTCCGCCGGCGCCCATCCGCAGATTCATGTGCGCTGAAAACTGGGAGGATGAAGCGGAGTTTGTGCCGTACTACTGGTTCGATGTGACAGATGCATTTCCGCTCTGGAAAACGGCCATTCGGGAACTGTGGCTCTCAGAGCATTCCACAAGCTTTAAGTATCTCCGGTATTACGAGGCGCTCAGCATTGTGCGGGGAACCAGAATAGGCGTGGATCATGCAACGTGCTTCGGGACATCGCCAACAGCCAAGAGGCAGATTCTTGAGAGTCTGTAGCACAGACAGAGCCTGATACCCTGCCTGGTATACTCGGGCGCTTTGGCAGGTATCATGCCATGCATCCATCTATGAGGAGGACAATGCTGGATGAACACACAAATTGCACTGGGACAACGGGTGTCTGCCGGGTTCCAGGGGACGGTGCTGACGGATGAACTGAAACGGACCCTGGCAGATGGCAGGATCGGGAACATCATTCTGTTCCGCCGCAACATTGAGAGCTTTGATCAACTGTACACGCTCTGCACGGACCTGCGGGTATTTATTGAGGCGGAAACGGGATATGCGCCGTTTATCATGCTGGATGAGGAGTGTGGTTCGGTATCCCGTCTTGCGCATATTGCAGGCTGTACGCCGTGTGCAATGGCCATAGGGGAGACGGGGAATCAGGAATATGCGTATGCCATTGGCAGACAGATTGGGCGTCAGCTGAGCGCTGTGGGCATCAACTTCAATCTCGCGCCGGTGCTTGACTGCTTCACACACAAGGAAGGAATCGCAACCGGCAACCGCAGCTTTGGCGAGGACCCGGAACTGGTCGGCAAGATGGGTACGGCAGATATCAGAGGTATCCATGAGAGCGGTATCCTGACGTGCAGCAAGCATTTCCCGGGCGGCGGGTCCACCAAGGTGGATTCTCATCTGGCACTGCCGATAATAGACCGCACGCTGGCAGAGCTTGAGTCGCTGGAGCTTCGCCCGTTCAGGCAGGCCATAGCTGCCGGAACAGATGCGATCATGACGGCGCATATCATGCTGCCGCAGATCGAAAAGGCACTGTTGCCATCGACACTCAGCAAAACGATTATGACGGATCTGCTGAGGGGAACACTTGGATTTGACGGCATTCTGGTAAGTGACAGCCTTGAGATGCATGCTGTGCAGGACATGTATCCGTTCGATCAGGCGATGACCATGGCGTTTAAGGCGGGTGTTGATATTGCGCTGATCTGCAATAATCCCGGTGATGCAAGAGATGCACTGGCAGCGCAGATTCCGCTGCTTGATAGCGGAACCCTCTGCGTGGAAGACTGCGAACGCTCAGCAAATCGGATTGTCCGATATAAGGAGCAGATGGCAGCTCCGACGGGGGACAGGTGCGCATTTATGTCAGATGGTTATCACGATCTGGCTGTCTCCATTCTGCAGCAGGTAATCCGGGTTACGCCTGCCAGAAACGGGCGGCGCCTTCACAGGCCGGGTGCAGACTCAGCTTTCCTTGGTGTGGAGAGCTATCGGGCCAGCATTGCCGGGGATGATACGCACTATCGTGCGGCAGAGATTCTTGCCGGGCATTTTGGCAGCATGTACTGGCCGGAAATCCCGGAAAGTGTTCCGGATGACTGCACGGGTGTCTATCTTGTTATGGAATATGACGGGAAACCTGAAAATGCTGCGTACACGGCATTTGTGGATCGCCTCGTGGAAATGCAGGTGCCGGTGACAGTGTTTTCCATGTTTACACCGACAGTCCTGAATGCGTTTCCGGATACGGCAGTCAAAGTATGTGCATGGCAGTATGACCAGTTGTCTGTGGAATGCCTGATGTCACTCCTGGCGCGGCAGCCCTTATGATACCGCCTGAGACGCAATGGCGAATGTACCGGGTCAGCGCCCTCCGCTTATGGGTGTTAGCGCGAAGAACCCGTATGACCGAACAACTCACACAAACAGGAGGTTGTTTCATTCCAATATAGTGACTTTCTGGCCCAGACTGAAAGTCTGTCTTCATCTGAACAGGAACAGACAATACGCAGAATAACTGTAGAAAATGGTTGTATTTCTGTTTGCTTTATGTTATTCTACGATTGAGCTGTTAATGAGAGCGTGTGTGGCTAAGAAGAGGACGGCAGGCATGGGAAAAATCTGATTCCCTGATGACTGCCGGATAACCAGACAGGATCCGCTCTTTTGATACGATATTCTGTCAGAATCACGAATGTTCGCAGGAGGCTCGTACATCCATGGACGGTATGCCCATATACTTTACACGATGAGGGAGTATTCAGAAATGAAAAAGAGAATCTGTATATTTGTTCTTGCGGTAGCCATGATGCTGCTGGCTGTATTGGGAATGGCAGAGGGAACTGCAGCGTCTGAAACGACTGCGATAACTGCAGTGCCTGAAACAACGGCAATCACTGCTGTACCTGAGACAACGGCAATAACTGCAGTGCCTGAAATGACTGAAATCACTGCAACGCCTGAAACGACCGCAACGGCTGCAGCAACTGCACCGGCAGCAACGACTGCAGATACCCAGATGCTGGATACGACATATACGCTGGCACTGAATGCGATTAACCAGGAGGATTATGCAACAGCACGGAAATACCTGAACATCGCATTTGCCTATTGCGACAAGGAATCCAATCCGATTATGTACGCAGACCTTCTGCTCAAGCAGGCGTGCATTGACGTGATTGAGGGAGACAACAGGATCGCGCTTCTTGCACTTGATGCTGCACTGACGATTGATCCGGAACTGGCGGATGCCTATCTGGTAGCCACTCAGATTTATGTGGATGAATCCGACTATATGAATGCGGCAGCATGCCTTGAAAAGTACATCGAGCTCAGCAAGGATACCAGTATGTACGAAACCCTCGCTCAGCTGTATGAGGCAACCGGTGATCTGGATGCTGCTCAGGAAGCATATGACAAGTATGTTGCAGCCGGCGGAGCGACCAGCCAGGAGGCAGGATTCCAGTCGGGCCTTTACCGGATGGAAAGTGGCAAGTATGCAGAAGCCATTGAGGCATTTACGCCGTATGCAGATGATGAGACCTATGGTGCGGGAGCAATGTACAACATTGGTGTCTGCCAGTTGAATCTCAATGATTTCGAGGCAGCTGTCGAGGCATTTTCCTCATGCGAGGAGAAGGGCGGCACATTTAACGGACTGTACTACAACCGTGGCATCTGCTACATGATGATGGAAGACTGGGCAGACGGCTCAAGTGATTTTGCACGTTCCATTGAAACCGAAACCTTTGTGGATGATGCAAAGTACAACATGGGCATTTGCGATATGCAGCAGGAAAAGTATGAGGCGGCTGTGGCCACGTTTACCGAGCTGATCGGGGACGGCGATGCGAGCACTTCCAAAGCCATGATCTCCATTTCGACAGATGCGCAGAATACTGATGAGGACAAGCCCGCGGACAGCCAGGAAGAGAAGGTTGTCAATGATGCGGTGTATTATTTCCGCGGTGTATGCAACGCAGCTCTTGGAAATCTGGAAGCAGCACTGCGTGACTATACCACATGCATAGAGCGCGGCTATGAGCTGTCCCAGAGCTACTATCAGCGTGCACAGGTGTACGCAGCCATGGGTGATACCGAAAAGCAGACAAGTGACCTGGAGAACTCCCTCAGCGCAGGAAAGTAATCAACAGG
>JAFSZW010000353.1 GCA_017458865.1 Clostridia bacterium | reverse complement strand
GCGGCCAGCGTGATGCCGGCATACATCTGGGTTTCCATGCCGTGCGGCAAAGTTTCAGGCTGTGTCAGGTCACCTGTTGCAGCAGGTGCGTTAAAGTCGCTCTGTGGTCCTGCAACGGTCAGGGATTGGCCGGCGGGCAGAATGACGCGGATCTCTGTCTCGCCGCCGCGCAACACAGGAATAAGAGCTGCGCCGCTGCCATCTGAGCGAGCAGAGGCCATAACAGTATCCCCGCTCAGAATTTCGATATCAGCCCCGGCAAAAGGCGGTTCATCGCTGTCCCACAGACCGTTGGCGTTCAGGTCATTATAGAAATGTACGAGCAGGCTTGTGACCGGCATGACGCCGATCGGCTGAAGTTTCTTGTCCTGTTTATCCTCGACGGTGATCTGCGTGCTGGAGGTGAAGGCATAGCTTTCGGTCAGCAGCGAGTCGCCGTCGGGAAGCGAGAACATGCTGCTTTCGGGCAGGGTAACGGTCAGGGTATACTCGCCCGCAAGCAGGCCTTCAAACAGATAGGCGCCTGTCTCACCTGTGATCGCCTGGCGGGATACGCCGGCTGCTTCGCTGACAAGAGAGATCTCGGCCCCAGCAAATCCGCCCTCCTGCGCACCCTGCAGACCGTTACAGTCATTATCTGCCCAGATAATGCCGGCTACGCTGCCGCTGCTGACCGCGCCGACGCCAAGCCCCAGGCTTTCCCCGCGCTCGACAGTAATGGGCTCAGTTATACTGAAAGCACCATCCTGCGGCGGAAAACAGTTGTACCAGCCGTTGATCTTTTCGCCCATGGGGCCAATAATATAGCCTTTCGGCAGGGTAACTGCGACACGGTAGGTACCTGGGGTCAGACGCCAGAATGTGGCGCAGCCCTCAATGTCTGTTTTTTCGACAAGCACTTCCTGCCATTCGCCGTTGAGCTCATAATACAGACTGACCGGTACATAGCGCAGAGTGGCTTCCGCGCTGCTGCGGCCGCCGTTCTGGTTTTCATCTTCAAAAACATAGACCTTGATGAAGCAAGAAGCCTTTGAAGCGCCGATATGCATGTTGTCCAGATGCTGCCCATCCTCAAGAACAAAAGGCAGAGAACGACTGATCTGGCCCGTGGCGGGAAGAATCACGCTGCCGCCTTCCTTCGGAGCAATGAATTCATGCTCGGTGGGGAGAGTTACACTCAGCACATAGGTGCCGGCATCCAGCCCTGTAAAAGCATATGTGCCGTCTACACGTGTGCCCTGCTGGCCCAGACGGGTTTCACTTCCGTCTGCTTCCACCCGGTAAAGGGTGATCGACACCCTGGTCAGAGCACGAGCGCCCTCTTTGTGAATGCCATCGCCGCTGGCATCATACCATGCCTGGCCGGAAATGGAGGCATCACCTGCCTGTGCACAGACAGTCAGGAGCAGGAGCGTGAGCAGAATGAGCAGAAAACAGATTGCAGTCTTGCGCATATCGGTCCTCCCAAAAGGAAAGGTCATTCAGGCATGCCGTTGCTTGCTTGAGCAGCGACACTGCCGTGTTCATCATAGATCGTAGCCTGGTCGAGCTTGGATTTGTGCCACAACCGCTTCATATCCAGCGAAAGATCCACCTGCTGGGATGTCGCACGTGTGCCGATTTTGTATATGCCGTTGGCGGTAAGTACAGCGCTTTCGGGCAGGATTATGCATTCACTGCCGCGCGAGGAGAATACTGTCCAGCCGGAGAGAGAAATATCGGAAGCGCTGCTGTTGCGCAGCGTCAGCATATCATCCTTGAGATCGATCTCG
>JAFSZW010000352.1 GCA_017458865.1 Clostridia bacterium | reverse complement strand
ATCGCGTTATTTCGATATTCTGTTCGCGGATTTGCCCGTTTCTTTTCCCGCTTTCTGATCGTCTTTTGTGAAAATTTAACAAACATTTTTACTTATAAAAAATAAGTAATTTGATGCATTTTGTGTTGATTTTCTCCCAGAACCCATTTCTGCATTGCATTCATCAGGATTTGCTCATCGCTTTTTGTCTGCCGCTTTTTATGCAATTTTACCAGTTAGACCCCGTTATTGATCCCCTTAATCTGTCAGTTTCCGACGAAAGCAGAACATTTATCCAGCCATATGATTTCACGTTCGTCTCAGCAGTCCCGCAGTGCTTTTGCCGGGGCAGGCAAAAAACAGCGGCTTTTTTCCGGCATCACAGACATGATCCCGGCCGAAAAGCCGCTGTTCATCATTCAGAATAAAAAATTATCTGCTCTGGTTCCGATCGTAGATGATCTTGAGTCCGATAAGCGTCAGATCCGGATTGATTTCATCAATCACTGAAGAGTTCTCCTTGATCATGTAAGCCATGCCGCCCGTAGCAATCACTTTCGTCGGCTGGCCGATCTCATCTTTCATGTGCCTGACCAGATTCTCAATCATGCCGATATATCCGACCAGAATACCGGACTGGATATTGCTCACCGTGGTCTTTCCAATGGAAGCCTGCGGCATCTGCAATTCAATTTCAGGCAGTTTCGCCGTGCCGGTTGCCAGCGCCCTGTTCATCATCCTGAGTCCCGGACTGATCGCGCCGCCCATAAACTCATGGCAGTCTGAGATCACGCCGAATGTCGTCGCCGTGCCAAAGTCAATAAAGATACACGGCCCGCCATACAGTTCAGCAGTAGCCACAGCATTTGCAATCCGGTCGCTGCCCAGTTCTCTCGGATTTTCGTAACGGATGTTCAGTCCTGTTTTCATTCCGGGGCCAAGCATCTTGGGGTCTATATGGAAGTAGTCCCTGCACATGTGCTCAATGGTATAGTTAATCGCCGGAACAACCGAGGAGATCAGGATACCCTCTATTTTATCCGCCGAAAGGCTGTGATACCGGATCAGTTCCATCATGATAATACCATACTGATCTGATGTCATCGCCGGATTTGTCGCGCAGCGCCAGCGCTTTACGAGACGCTTTCCATCAAATATTGCCGCCTTTATGTTGGTATTGCCAACGTCCATGACTAATATCATGTCATTCTCTTCCTTTTAGGAGGTACTGATTGAATGTACTGATTGAATGTACTGATTGAATGTACTGTTTGGAAAAGCTCCGCCGCATCTGACTCATGCAGTCACAGATGCGCAGATGCCCTTTGAATCACCGACCGGTGCCGGCCGTCACTTTGTCATTTTGCCAATGGATCTGTCAAGCGCAATCACAATACCCGGTGCGATAACCGCAGCAACAATCAGCTCCGGGAGGCCGTTGGTGAAGCCAAGTACTGCAATTCCTGTTCCGACACCGTGCTCGGCAATGCTGTCCGGCACCCCAAGTCCGTTCTGCATCATGGCTGCAATGCGTCCGCCATACAAAATGAAAATCATCCCCATGACCATCGTTGTATGAATGGCGGTTCCCAGCGCGCTTGCGATGACACAGGACACATAGCGTCCCTGCTTAAACCCCGAAAGAATCTTTCCGGACCCCCGGGAAAGTCCATACACAGCCAGTGGAAAAAGCACCCTGGGCAGTACGGAAACGAGCGGATTTACGAAGAATGCTGCAAAGAAAGAACCGCCCGAAAGATTGCTGATCAGACTGTGGATGCCAAAGGTCAGACCGCAAATCATCCCGGCTTCCCATCCAAGGTACAGTGTCGCAATGATCACCGGAATATGCAGCGTCGTTGCCCTCAGAAAAGGCATGGCAATCAGCCCCAGCGGCGTATGCCCAAGCACAAGCACGATAGCGATCATGATCGCCGTTCCGGTCATCCATCTGAGGGTATACTTTCCCCTCCGTCCAGTCGTTGTTTTATTCATTTTTTGCCTCCGTTCGAGTTCGTCACACGATACCCGACATTGCGTAAAGGTAAATGCCTCAAGTCCGCTCCGTTTCCGGCAGCGGCTCAGACATGCCGACATGCCTGCTATCTGCAGGCCGGGCATATCATAGCAGATTGGTGGTTTCAAGTCAATGTTCACAGTTCTCCACCAGTCAGTTTCTGCACACCCGATGCGCATAATGGGACACTCATTTTCCTGTCACATCAGTGGTTATCTGCTCCAAAAACCGCTCATGCAGGTTGCATTTTCCGGGCATCTGACGTATATTTGTATCATCTGGCAGCGCAGAGTGTTCCGTACTGTCTCAGAAATCAATGACAAAAGCCGAGGTGAAAGCGTGGATACCCAGTCTGTCCTTCCGCTCTATATCGCAGCTGTTCTGCCAGAGCAGGAAGCCTTTCTCTACAAACGCGCTCTCAGCAAAGCGGATGTCCTCATGAGAAACATGACAAAGGAGGAGGCAGCAGCCTATCTGGACAGTCAGAACTTTGCGAGCACGCTCTATCACATCAAGCGGACTGACAAAGTCTATCAGGGCCTTATGCATGGCGAACTCCTCCATTACCAGCATCAGGTGGAATTTGAGCGTCTGGCGCCGCTCATTGCCAATGAGCAGCAGCACAGCCACAACATAGACCTTCCGTTCCTGCGTTCCGTTCAGCGGAGCAGGGTGCCCCTCAGAAAAGCGCATATGGCATGCCGTATGCTCTCACAGCACGTCCCCTGGAAATTCTTTGCCGCACAGACCGGAAAAATCCTGCAGCATATGGAGGAGGAGACTGCCCGCTACCTGAGATCCGGTGACTTTCCCATGCCTTCCAGGGATTCAGGCACTCAACAGCTTGTTCCCTATTCTATGGAAAACATCTTTGCAGACGGCATCACGCCCGATCTGGCCGAAAAAGCCTTCGCGCCCCGGTCCATTTCCGCGTATCTTACAGACGAACTGTTCCATGCGTACCCGGATCTTGCCGTCTGCAGAAACGTGCGCACTGAGTCAGGCGAAACCGTTTCAGCATCACTCAGCAGAGCAGTAAATGAACTTCTGCCCGATCTCTGTGCCAGACTCCGGAAGCGTTTCCCCGCCGGACGTATCCGCGCACTGCTCAGCAAAAACAATCTGATCCGGACCCGACAGAAAGAAAGCGATGCTGCGCTTGCCAGGGAACAGCGTCTCAAAAAGGCACTCCTTGATGTCGTCCCGGAGCATTACCGTGACCTTTATCCGCTGGCAAGAGCCATGCACCGGCGGTTCATTCTTCATCTTGGGCCCACCAATTCCGGCAAAACGCATGAAAGCGTCCAGCGTCTTCACAGTGCAAGATGCGGCATTTATCTGGGACCGCTCAGACTCCTTGCCGCCGAGCAGTTTGAAACACTGAATGGTGCAGGCGTTCCCTGCACACTCGTCACCGGTGAGGAGCAGATCCGCGTTCCTGGAAGCAAGGTTCAGTCCTCCACCGTAGAAATGGCTGACCTAAAGACGCATTATGACGTCGCAGTCATTGACGAATGTCAGATGATCGCCGACAAGGACCGCGGCGGTGCATGGACCGATGCCATCCTTGGACTGTGTGCGGACGAAATCCACGCCTGTGCCTCTCCCGACTCGGAAGCGCTTCTCACACAGATCATCAATGACTGCGGCGATGAACTGACCATTGTCCGCCACCACCGCATGACCCCGCTTGTCATGGAGAAGGAAGGCTTTCAGTTTCCCGAATCCGTCCGCGATGGCGATGCACTCATCGTCTTCTCAAAAGCCCGTGTCCATGCGGTTGCCGCCGATCTGAAGCGGCTCGGATACCGTGTTTCCCTGATTTACGGTGCCCTTCCACCGGATGTGCGCCGCGACCAGGCACAGCGCTTTCTCGAAGGGGATACGGATGTTGTCGTCTCAACGGATGCCATAGCCATGGGCATGAACCTGCCCATCGAGCGCGTTGTCTTCCTCGAATCTGAAAAGTTCGACGGCGACATTACCCGTCCGCTCACCACTGCCGAAATCAAACAGATTGCAGGACGTGCCGGGCGATACGGAATCTATGACACCGGATACGTCAACGCGTTCGGCTTCAAGGGCATGGTCGCCCAGGCTCTGAATCGTCCGCTGTATCCGCTCACCGAGGCTGTCATCCGTTTCCCGGAATCCCTTCTCGGTCTGCCGCTGCCGCTCACGCAGATCATCAACCACTGGATTGCCATGAAAGACAAAAGCTGCTTTTCAAAGGCATCCACGGAACGGATGGCAGCACTGGCAGCCATGCTCGAAAACAGACACACCGACAAGAACCTGCTTTACCGCTTCCTGTGCATTCCATTCGATGAAACCGAGCAGGACCTGATGACACGCTGGCGCGCCATGTACCATGCAGAATGCACGCACACACATATTGATGTGCTTGCCGAACTTCCGCCCCACGTCATCCCCGAGGACTGCATCATCCAGATGCTGGACACACTTGAGGCCAACTACAGATGCTGCGATCTCTACTACAATTACACGCGGCTGTTCCTTGATTCGCCCGACGAAATACTGGAGGAGATCCAGGACAGAAAGTCCCTGATTTCCCGCGGAATCATCCACATCCTTTCCACGCAGAAACTGCAGCAGAAGACCTGTCCGGCATGCAACCGTGCCCTGCCATGGAACTGGCCCTATCGACTCTGCGACACCTGTTACCGACGACATACGGGACGCTGAGCGTCGCTTCCTGGCATGAGCTTTATCAGATAAACGTAAAGCACCAGTGCACTCTCTTTTAAGAAGAGCGCACTGGTGCTTTTTTCTTTGCAGATCACCCACACATGGTTCCGAGTCGTTTTCGTTTAAGCTTCACCTTGCCGCAAGCTCCATCATGCCCTCCCAGGGTTCACCTGCGACTGAGAGCTCATTCCCGTCCCAGTATACCTCAGCCCGGTCAACAGGCCTGCTGTGTGATAGGAAGTCGTCCACGGAATACTCGAGATAATAAGTGCCGGGTTCAAGCGGTTCAGCGGTTATCTGAAGCCTGCGGTAAAATGTCAACGGTTCACTTGCCTCGTACTGGGGCCGTCCGGTTCCATCAATCGGATACAGAAGACAAAACTCCTGTCCTGAAATCTGCGAAAGGTCCATGACATTCCGGCCAAACACCGTACTGTCAGCCTCATATCCTTCCCAGAGGCCGTATATGGTCAGCGGTTCCTCCGCATTGCCATTATATCCCATCCTCAGCAGATGAAAACTCGTTCCAACCCGCACCGGAATATTATACAGTTCCCGGTCATCTTTGCTTGTTTTGACCATCTGGACATTGCAGTGCACACCTTCCACCGAGGGCCAGATATCAAAGCCGTCGAAATAGAATCTTTTACCCTCCGGTGTGCTCTCATATGATGCCTCTATACTGCCCAGGCACACAGTATTTCCGGTCTCATCATTAAGCCGATAGAGATTCATGCGGACAGTGTCAACTTTCATCAACTGCTGTCTGTCAATGAAAAGACCCGGACATCCATTATCACAGATCTGCTTTTCGATTACAATTTCATAATCCTCGTCCTCAGTAATATCCGGCAGCTGTTCAGCGTGTTCATAAACCCAGTCCGGTGCCGACCAGTCCGGTGAAACTGCATCCAGAAATGCCAGATAATGAGCAGATGGACAGTTCCTGGCATAAATCTCCATCATATCAGGCAAAAAACCTGCAGCAGCACAGAAAGACAGTCCCAGCGCACCGCTGCGGTCCGGACCGTGGACAACATAGACCACTGCCTCCGATAAAGCATCCAGCATCTCGGTATACACATCCCAGTCCAGCGAAACAGAAAAATCCGGCTGATAAAGCATCCACATAATATCATACAGGTCAGTGTCACCAAGTGCGAAGCTGAACGTTTCGTTTATCCTTGAAAAGCCAAAGAGAAAATCTGACGGTTTTTCCGCATAAATCTGCCCGTACAGTTCCATGGCACGGTCAAACAGTTCAATAAACCTGCCAATCTTATCAAGATCAATCACCGACCATGTAAGCATCATCTGAGACCGCTCATCCACGACATTCGCATACTTAATCTGTGTCATGTCACAGATCCAACGGCCGAGACGCCCGCCGTCCCACTGTGGTGTCAGATAGAGCTGCTGGAGCCATTCACCCACAGCAGTCCCTTTTCCTGCAACAACCTCCTCCGATGCCACCATCCAGTGTGCGTTATCCGAGACCGCATAAGCGGTTTCCACACTGGCCATCAGACATGCATCAAAAAGAACCGTCTCAAACTCCACACCACCATCTGACAGTGCCCCTCGAAGTTCATCCAGATACATCCTGTCGTTATTGTAATACTCGTCAATGAATAGCCCGGATATTGCACCGCCTCCATGTCCCCACAGAACCAGTGCATACTTCTTTGCCGGATAATATGCTGCACTCCATCTGATAAAATCTGACAGCGTTTGGGGATCTGCCATGCTGGCCGCAGGCAGTTCCGCTTCCATGTCAAACGTCCCTTTCATTGAATGGTCTTCGTTCCCGTCCATATCCAGAAGGATCGTATCTATCGGGCGGTAATGCCATCTCTGTATCGCTCCGGCATGAATGTCCATTCCCAGATCCTGAGCATGCCATTCCTTGCAGCCGCCTGTTTCAATGACTACATTTACCCCCTCAGATGCGTATTCCGGCACGTTCTGCGTATCCATGCCGCTTATTGCTGCACGGGTAAAACAGTTTGCAATCTCCCCAAGGTTTTCGCTCGCATATCCATGCCGCGATTCCAGATCAGAGCCGCAAAAATAGAACATCACAGTCCATTCTGCCTGAACACTTTCAGCCGCAGCCGATATGGTCAGCAGAATGCCTGCGAGCACCAGGATAAGCCATTTAATCAGGTATCTTTTCATATTGCCCAGAGAGTCCTCGTTTTTTCACATAAAGTACAACAGGGAGCTGCATAAAGCAGCTCCCTGTCAGTATTTGTTTTTTAGCCGTCTTTCATTTCAAGCAGAATGCGAAAACCCGCACTCCGCTCTGCATCCCATCACATTTCGATCGTATCAACACTTTCATCCATTTCGGATGCATCCTTGAGTTCTGACCAGACCGGCTGTCCTTTCTTGATGGTAATCGACAGATCGTTATTCATTATGCCTTCGATTCTTATGTAATTACTGTCGAAAACATCACCGTTAAATGTCGCATGATAGAAGTTATCAAACATCTTCACGCTGCCATCGGAGCCATCACACATTGCAAAGAGATGATCTGAGAGGCTGTATACCGGATAATCCGCCCCATTTACGCTGAATCCACGCAGGACTATGCGAATAGGTTTTGGCACAACTATTTCCTGACCTGTCAGTACATCAGTCATTACTCGGATCACGCTTGCCTCTCCCGCCTGCGTATCAAAGAAGAATGCATCATACTTTTCCTCACCCATGCGGTCTGCATTTGTGTCGCGGAAGATGTAAATCGATACATCTGTGTTCGCTATTCCGTCAGCAATCCTTGCACGGCTTGTGCGGAACGCTTTAATCTCATCGTTCTTCTCGTCAAGCAGCACACCAACAAGAATCTGCTCATCGTCCGCTGCCATCTCAGGGGTATCCCCAATCCAGAAGCACCTCAAACCATTGACTTTGCTGCCTTCTGTGATATTGTCGATGATCCTGGTACCCGACCAGTTCGCAGGTTTCGTCCCATCGCCATAAACAACCGCATCTATCAATGTCTGGTCAGCATCCATCCTGCGGATCAGGCCCGACTGCATCTGACCAATCAGCCAGCTGCCGGAGACCTCATGTTGATAGAGCTCGAACACAGAGAGATCGGGCAGTACAAGCACACCCGAACTGAAGTCGAGGCTGCCGCTGGCACCAATAGAAACCACAGGTTTCCGGAAGGCATGATCATTCAGTGCCGTAATAACATCTATTTCATGCTGTCCTCCGTTTCCATACACATCGCCCGCCAGGATTTCTGATACATATTCAAGTTTTGCGCCCCTGTAAAGCCTGGTGGCATTTGGCAGAAGGCTGACTTCCTGCTGTGTCAGCGGATTAATCCACATCTGGTATCCGGGCAGACTGTCTTCTTTGATAATCATGTCCTGAGGCAGTATCTTGCTGACATCCAACATGTAAATTGCAGATGCAGCTCTCGCAGCTTCCTGGCCATAGGTTGCCTTGGTGATAT
>JAFSZW010000351.1 GCA_017458865.1 Clostridia bacterium | reverse complement strand
TGCTGAATGTGAACATGGGAAGGAACAAGGCATTACTTGATGCGTGCAAGCCTCTTGGCGAGTATTCGTGGCTGGTGAATGAAGTGCGCAGGAACAGCGCGACGAAAGATGAAGAAGGTATGAGCAGTGTGATAGACAAGGCAATTTCTGCCATGCCGGATGACTATGTGATTAAACCATTTCTTGTAGCACATCAAGCGGAGGTGAAAGGTATGCTGCTGACGGAGTACAATGAAGTTGAACAAATGGAACTGTTCAAAGAGGATGGACGGAGAGAAGGTCGCATCGAAGGTCGGATCGATGCCCTGGTCTCTCTGGTGAAGGATGGAATTTTATCCATCAGGGATGCTGCCGAACGCGCTGGCATCCCGGAGGCAGCATTTGAACAAAAGATAGTGGCAAAATAGAAATAATACTGTCTTATTAAACTCGGCGAGTTAAAACTTTGCCGGGTTTCTCTATATTCAGGAATAATTGGAGGAATAAATAGTCTTTTTCCGTCATCTTTTCTGTTATGTCAGATGATTATCTAATTAAACCATTTTTCTGAAATGCATCGAGCGGAGGCGAAAAGCATGCTACTGACGGAGTATGATGAAGCTGAACAGATGGAACTGTTCAAAGAGGATGGGCGGAGAGAAGGCCGCATCAAGGTCTTGGTCTCTCTGGTGAGGGATGGAATCTTATCCATCAAGGACGCCACCAAACGTGCTGGCATCACGGAGGCGGACTTTGAGCAGAAGATGGCAGCAAAAGAGAATTCTGCTTTGTTAAGCTCATCGGGTTAATACTTCGCCTGGCTTGTCTATGTCTGTGAGTGCGGATGATGTTCAAAGCATAATACCATCATTTGCTATCCTGCTGCGAAGGTCTCGCAGATAGTTCTGCATTATGGAAGTATCCCTGGAATCTGTAAATAAGTCCCTCTTCGTGAGCAATACAGATGAGTACTTGTGATATGGGTCGATTACCACAACACAAGAGGTGAAATGAATCATCATCGCATATAGAGGGAAAAGCTTGTACCATATGGCTTCGGGTGGCATTGCTTGCTGAAGGTCTTCATGAATTCAGGTTAGTCAGTAAACATGTATTTTGAGGTGAATATCAAGTAGAAGCATTATTTCCCTGATTCAGAGAAGTTCAGGAAAAATGGGGGGTCTTAGGCATGACTGAGAGCGAAACGTCAGAAAGTCCGGAAGGCTCAGATGATTGCTTGAGCAGCAGTGCCACGTCATGTAGCCAAAGCACCCACTTCAGCTGTGAATCGGTGTGTCGGCAGTTGGATATTGCGTAGACGGATAAAGTGTCATGAACGGCGTGCAAGGACTGTGTTGGAATACAGAATCTGAGGTTTGAGTGATATGTTAAAATTGATGATCACCCTTCTCCTTTGCCTGATGATAGCCACCGGTGCTGCGGCGGAACGAATATGGATCAGCACGGATCTGCATATTTCAGGTGGCGGGGATGTCCAGCGGGAAGCATTTGAAGCGGTGCTCAGTAAGCCGGAAGACGGAGATATTCTCATACTCATGGGCGATCTTGCCAACAGTGGACATCTGGCGGAACACCGGATGATTACTGATGGGCTGAATGGCATTGCCGACGGGGTACAGGTGTATGTATTGCCGGGGAATCATGATCTGTCTGCGGAGATGACACCGGATGGATTCAGGACGCATTACCATGCCTATGGGTACGATTCGGCTTTTGCTGTGGATCCGGATTCGCTCAGCTATGCGGTAATGACGCCGGATGGCGTCTGTCTTATGATGCTGGATACCAATGCGTGGGACGAGGAAAAGCGGGCTGTTCTGCATGGCGGAATCAGCGATGGTGTTCTGAGGTGGACAGCGTCTGTTCTTGAACGGATTCCAGAGAATACACCGGTTTTTGCTTTCGGGCATCATCCGCTGTATCCATTTGAAGGGACGGACGCAACGACAGGCGCAGAGCAGATGATGCAGGTGCTGGATACCGGGAATGTCCTGGCATATCTTTGCGGGCACCGGCATTCCAATGCTACTGAGGGTTCAGGCAGGAAACGTCAGATTATGACGGGTGTGCCATGGTCATATCCTGCTTATCTGGGGCTGGTTGAGCTGAGTGGAGATGGCTTTACATATACGGTTCAGACGGTATTTGAGGCCGAAAGCGACACCTACAGAACCATGCGCGCGTTATCTGCTGAACTGGCGGAGCGAATGGCGGCAGGCTCGCTTGCCGGAACGTCCTTTGAGGGAGATGCTGAGGCAACTGCATGGTTCATGCGATTCTTTGCTGCGGTTCTGGACGGGAAGCTGTCTGAGATTCAGGAGGTGCTTCGCAGGGAGCAGGGCTACGAACACTGGAAGCAGGCTGAGGTGCGCTCGGCGGTGAAACCATGGATCATTGCGACGATGGAAAGCACGCATGAGGATTACCACAGGATCTGGCTTGGACAGGCAGACGAGGACGAGTGAACGCCGGATGACGGTACCAGAGAGCATATGGGCGATGCGGTTTGTCCTGTGGATGATGTGTTTTGTGGAAATGAGCGCCTCAGGCCAAAATATACAGAAATCCCCGTTTCAGTCTTTTAAAACAGAATGAAATCGGGTATAATGCTGATATCGTTATTCCCCTTCTAAAGATAGTGGAAAAGGAGAGATTTGCCATGGGATATCGTGAACTGTATGAAAAGTGGCTGGAGGAGTTTGCAAATGTCGATGAGGTTGTTACGGAACTGAAGTCGATTGCAAACGATGAGAAGGAAATTGAGGACCGCTTCTATACCGAGCTGTCCTTCGGTACCGCCGGTATGCGCGGCGTTCTGGGCATGGGTGCAAACCGCATGAACCTGTACAATGTTACCCGTGCAACGAAGGGATTCGCGGATTATATCAATGCCGGTGATCCGAGCTACAAGGAGCGCGGTGTGGTCATCGCGTACGATTCCCGTCGCATGAGCCCGGAGTTCGCCAAGGCATCCGCGCTTGTTCTGGCGCAGGAGGGCATCCATGCCTATCTGTTCGATGAGCTCCGTCCGGTTCCGATTCTTTCCTATGCCGTCCGTCATCTGCATGCCATTGCCGGCATCGTGATTACGGCCAGCCATAACCCGCCGCAGTACAATGGTTACAAGGTGTACTGGGAGGATGGCGCTCAGATGCCGCCGGAGTATGCTGATCAGGTGCTCAAGTGCATCCGCGCCAATTCGTATAAGGATGCGGTGCAGATGGACGAGAAAGAGGCGCTTGCATCCGGTCTGCTGAAGATCATCGGGCATAAAGAGGTCGATGATGACTACATCGCACAGGAAAAGACGCTCTCTGTGCAGCCTGAGCTGATGAAGACGGCGGGCAAGGAGCTGAAGATCGTCTATACGCCGATCCATGGCTCCGGGAACAAGCCGGTCCGCCGTATCCTCAAGGAAATCGGCATCGAGAATGTGTATGTGGTCAAGGAGCAGGAGCTGCCTGATCCGAACTTCTCCACTGTCAAGGTTCCGAACCCTGAGGATCCTGCTGCATTTACGCTGGCCATGAAGCTGGCGGACGAGGTTGGCGCTGACTGCATCTTTGGTACGGACCCCGACTGCGACCGTGTCGGCATTGCCGTCAAGGACGACGAGGGCAAGTACTACCTGATGACCGGCAACCAGATCGGCAGCACGCTGCTGTACTACATCCTGAAGAGCCGCCAGGCACTGGGTACGATCCCGGCCAACGGCGCTGTTGTCAAGTCTGTTGTTTCGACCGAGCTTGCCCGCAAGATCGCTGAGAGCTTTGGCCTTGTCTGCTTTGATACCCTGACCGGCTTTAAGTGGATTGCCAACAAGATTCAGCAATTCGAGGAGACGGGCGAGCATACGTTCCTGTTCGGTTTCGAGGAGAGCTACGGTTTCCTGTCCTCCACGTTTGTCCGCGACAAGGACGGCGTCAATGCCTCCCTCCTGATCGCAGAGGCGGCTGCCTGGGCAAAGATGCAGGGCAAGACGCTATACGATATCCTCCAGGAGATCTACAAGACCTACGGCTACTATGTTGAGAAGGTCGTATCGGTCACGCTGCCCGGCAAGGATGGCCTGACGAAGATGCAGGAGATCATGAAGAGCCTGCGCACTGAGCCGCCCAGGGAGATTGCCGGTGTCAAGGTTCTTGCGGTTCGCGACTATCTGGCGGGTACCCGCACCGATGCGAACGGCAGCGTCAGCCCTGTCGATCTGCCCAAGAGCGACGTGCTCTACTTTGAACTTGAGGATGATGCATGGGTCTGCATCCGTCCGTCCGGCACTGAGCCGAAGATCAAGCTGTATGTGAACACCAATGCCAAGGATCCTGCCGCTTCTCAGGCAGAGAATGTTGCGCTGGTTGACGCCTGCAAGGCGCTGCTCGCATAACAGTTCGGTTTCCGTAAACCTTACTCAGAGTTGACGGGGGTTCCCGTCAACTCTTTTTGAATGAGGCCAAAAGCATGGTACGCCTTTGGCGAATACCGGACAGTCCCCTGGTCAGGTGGCACGTATCGCAAAATCCTGTGCGGCAGCCTGCAGCTGTGCCCAGGGAGCGCGATCTGCCGAATGTCAGATGGATGCATCTTCTGCCCGATCGCTGCAGGGAGGCACAGTTCATGATTTGTGGACTGCCTGCTGGGCTCTGCGATGCCGGGATGGAGATGGTTCATGGCGTGCGGAACGGGAATGCTGCACAGTCTACCTAAACGCGACGCACCGCGGGACGGCAGCGACCGCACGCGGCACCAAGGGGAATAAAACTGCTGCAAACCTTGCAGCTATGAGGAGAATCTGTATGGGTATTAAGATTGTCATGCTGGTGGTGTTCTTTGGCATCATGGTTGCCATTGGATTTATCTGCCGCAAGAATTCAACGGATGTGAACGGGTTTGTCTTGGGTGGACGTTCTGTTGGCCCGTGGGTTACGGCATTTGCCTACGGAACGTCCTATTTCTCGGCGGTTGTGTTCGTCGGATATGCCGGCCAGTTCGGATGGAAGTACGGCATCGCGGCAACGTGGGCGGGTATTGGAAATACGCTCATCGGCTCGCTGCTTGCCTGGGTCATTCTAGGACGCCGGACGCGCATTATGACACAGCATCTGGATTCCCGGACCATGCCGCAGTTTTTTGAACAGCGCTTTGGCAGCAAATCGCTCAAGATCGCGGCCTCAGTTGTCACGTTCATTTTCCTGATTCCCTATACGGCTTCTCTGTATAATGGACTTTCCCGTCTGTTTGGAATGGCCTTTAATATCGATTACGCGGTCTGCGTCATCGTCATGGCTGTCCTGACCGGAATCTATGTCATTGCCGGCGGATATATGGCCACCGCGATTAACGACTTTATTCAGGGCATCATCATGCTTTTCGGCATCTGCGCGGTTATCGTGGCGGTTCTGAGGAGCAATGGCGGTTTCCTGGCAGCACTGGATGGCCTGGCAAGGATCTCGGATGAGAGCGTTTCAACAACGCCGGGCATTTTCGCATCATTCTTCGGACCTGACCCGCTGAACCTGCTGGGCGTTGTCATCCTGACCTCGCTGGGCACGTGGGGTCTGCCGCAGAGGGTGCAGAAGGTCTACGCGATAAAGAGCGAAAAGTCGATCTCAACCGGCACCATTGTTTCGACCTTCTTTGCACTGGTAGTGGCAGGCGGCTGCTATTTCCTGGGCGGATTTGGCCGCCTCTTCTCGGACCGGATTGACATCGCCGCCAATGGTTATGACTCGGTCATCCCGACCATGCTCTCCGGCCTGCCGGATACCCTGATTGCCATTGTGGTGATCCTTGTCCTCTCGGCATCCATGTCGACGCTGTCCTCCCTCGTGCTCACCTCCAGCTCAACGCTCACCCTGGACCTGCTCAAGGA
>JAFSZW010000350.1 GCA_017458865.1 Clostridia bacterium | reverse complement strand
CTTGAGCTGCTGCCAGGCGCCACATCCGCCATCCGGCGCATCAACGAATCCGGATATCTCGCCATTGTGGCGACCAACCAGCCTGTCATCGCGCGCGGTGAGGTCACCACCAGAGGCCTTCAGACCATCCACAACAAGATGGAAACGCTGCTTGGCAGAGAAAAAGCCTACATTGACGCGCTCTACTACTGCCCGCACCATCCTGACAAAGGTTTCCCGGGCGAGATCCCGTCGCTCAAGATCGAGTGCCAGTGCCGAAAACCAAAGCCCGGTATGCTGCTCACCGCAGCCAGTGATTTCAACGTTGACCTCAGTCAGAGCTGGATGATCGGCGACAGCAAAGCCGACATCCTTGCCGGCATCGCCGCCGGCTGCCGGACTGCCCTGATCGGCACTGACGACTTCGGTCAGACCCTGACCGTTTCCTCCCTTGCTGAGGCTGTCGATATAATTCTCGCCTCCAACTGAGAACGAAACACCATGAGCCGGTTTCAAATACGAAACCGGCTCATGGGAATAGCTGCCATCTGTCTTATCCTGTCACCCATGTATCATGTGTGCCGGATAGACACATTCCCCCCGCATACCCGGGCATCCCGCCCAGGTTTCACCTCAACGGGCACGTATCCTGGCTTTCCAATCACTGTAACCGGTCCATCCCCTGTCATCGTGCTCGCATGAACACACAGCCAAATCCTCCCGCGTTTCCGGGCTTCATACCTGACAGGTCTCATTTCTATAGGCGCATACCCCGGCTTTCTAGTCATCATAACCGGTTTATGCCTTGTCACGCTGCCAGTCTGGATATTCAGCCGTTTCTTCCTGCCTGCCCGGGCTTTGCGCCTGACAGGCTGCAGCGCCACGGACACATATCCCGACCTTCCAGTTGTTGATCCAGAGCCACTCTGCCGGCATGGCACAATCCCCTGTCCTCCGGATTTATGTCCGGTTTATCCAGGGACACTCTACCGGCACGGACACATGCTCAGGTTTTCTCTGGCATATTCTTTTTGTCGCAGGTCGACTCTCCTGCAAGGGGACATTATCCGTCTTCCTTACGGTACAACCGGTTCATACCGGTCCATTCTACTGGCACGGACCAGATATCCGTTTCCATCTGGCGTCTTCAAATCTTGTATATCTACTCTTGTTAATTGGCCGCTTCTCTCGTAAAATGATGCAATCATAAAATAAGCCTTTCTGTTATACTAATTTTCAGTGAGGCGTTATACCCAAAGGAGGTAAATCATGAAACGTCTGCTTACAGTCCTTCTCTCCGTTATGCTCGTCTTTTCCGCATTCGCCGCGCTGGCGGATCTGCCGGATATTACCGTCTATGAAATCCAGAAGTACGGCAACCTCCTGCTTTCCCTGACCGGATCTGAGTTTCTGAATGATGGCTATGCTTTCGGTGATATCGTTACTGTCACGATAAATGGACAGGAATACGATATGCCGGTCGGTTCCAATTATTCAGACGTCGACCAGGGTAAGATGATTTTCCGCGTTGCGATCAAGCCGGATACCAACGAGGACTATATCACCATCGCCATCAATATGGGCAATTTTGCTACAACCGCTGGCCTTGGCACAATTGAGACAACAGATTCAGATCCCGGCTATGTATGGCATTTGAACGAAGGTGTTCCGGACCCCATTCCAGTAACTGTCGCCATGAAACAGAGTGGCGGATACTATGATCAGTGGGTTATGCACCAGTTGGTCCGCAGCGATAAGCGCGAGGACTATCCAAATCTGACTGATGCGGAATTCGCCAATTTCCGCCCCATCCGGACCACCGGTGTCGGGGAAGGAAAGCTGTACCGTTCATCATCCCCTGTAAATCCCGAACTTGGCCGTAATCTCTACGCTGACAAAGCCGCAGAGGAAGCTGGAATTAAGACGGTCATCAACCTTGCTGACACCGAGGCTGAAATGAAAAACTATGAGGGATTTGCTGATTCTTATTACAGCAAACAGGCGATCATTCCGCTGAACCTCGGTGTTGATTTCACTGCAGAAGAATTCTGTACCTCAATGGTAAAGGGGCTGCGCTTTATCGCCGAAAACGATGGGCCATACCTTGTTCACTGCACTGAAGGCAAGGAGCGCTGCGGATACGTATCCGCATTCCTTGAGTCTCTCATGGGTGCATCTGCTGATGAGGTAATTGCCGACTATATGGTCACCTTCTATAACTATTACGATGTCCTCCCAGGCACTGAAAAGTATGACAGCATCGCCTCAAGCAACATCGCCAAAACGCTTACTGAGGCATTCGGGCTTGATGACATCAAAAACGCAGATCTGGCTGCGGCAGCGGAAAAGTATCTGATCGCACTTGGTATGTCCACAGATGAGATTTCTGCAATTCGCGCAAAACTTGGCAACTGATCATTCAAAAAGGACTGCTTTCCAGCAGTCCTTTCTCTTTTTCAGGCTGTGCGCATACTTGCCCTGCAGCCAGTGTGGTCATCACCATCCTGGTATCACAGTCAGGGTTTATGCGTCCTGTGCCGGTCGTCGCAGTCTGTCCGGCAAACG
>JAFSZW010000349.1 GCA_017458865.1 Clostridia bacterium | reverse complement strand
TGGCCGTCAGGGCTGTGTTGCTGACCAGGACAGCTACCCTGTTCTCTTTTTTCAGGTGCATGATTTTGGGGCTGAGCGCCGCAAACTCACTGCCGATCTGCTTTGCAGCCCGGTAGGTATCGTTCTCCTTGAAATCATGGGACAGCAGACCTTTCCAGTAGGTCTCAATCGCATTGTGGAGCGAATGCCAGTGCCAGTACTCAACCATGTCCGCACCGCTTGCCAGATGAGAAAACGCCTGCAGGCGCAGCTGTCCATCATACGGCAGCCATTCCGGGAATCCCTGAGCCTCGGTCTCAAGGATCAGGTAGTTTGCCTGTTTCACAGAACGCGTCAGGTCACCACCAAAGGCAATCTCAAGACCGGTGAGTTTCGACTGGGACGGATGATAGATATCCACGCCGAGCAGCGTCGTTGCCTTCGCGTCCTCGTATACATCCACCTCGCTGTTGATCCCGTATGAGTATCCCCGCCAGCTCAGGTCTGTATTGTGCGTAATGAACTGGTCTGGACGCAGATACGGCTCCACAATGGAGCGCTGCCACATCAGGAATTCCGCCGCCACCTCGCGCTGATACCGCTGGAATTCCGCACCGAGGCTGCCGTTAATCGTGCCCCGGACATCCGGGAAATCCTCCCAGGCATTAATCCGGTTGCTCCAGTAGTCAAGTCCAAATGCCGCATTGAGCGCATCCAGGCTGCCGCCAAATTTCTCTTTCAGGTAGCGGACAAAGCCCTGCTGCACATTCGCGCTGGCGGTCCCATATGCCTTGGTCTCATTGTCCAGCTGCACACCAATGACGTTATCATAGTGTGCGCAGGTTTCCATCATCCTGCGGATGATCCGCTCTGCGAAAAAGCGGTATGCCGGATGCGTAATGTCCATGTTCTGCCGGCGTCCGTAGATCTCTTTCCCGTCTTTCGTCGTCTCAATGATCTCCGGATAGGCAGCCACCATCCAGGTAGGGATCGCATAGGTCGGTGTACCGATAATTACCAAAATACCGGCCTTTCCCATGGCCTCAATTACCCGCGTCAGATGAGAGGTATCAAATACACCAGGCTGCGGCTCCATAGTGCTCCAGGTGCTCTCCCCAATGCGTACCACATTGATATTGGCCGCCTTCATCATCTCAATATCCTGATCAAGCCGATCATACGGCATGTATTCATCATAGTACGCGACACCGTACAGCAGTTTGTCCATTTTTCCTCCGGCAGCTCACTGCCCACTCTGTTTTACTTTACGCCCCGGCATCTGTTCCTGCCCAGACGCAGGAGGCATTCTAACATATGCAAATTGGCTTTTCAAGCACATCCGCAGGGGATTCAGGGATGCCAGCAAGGTATCTCATGTACCGCATTACCCAATGTGCACTGCCCTTCCATGCACTGCCGGGACCGCCCAATGCAATCCCCTCTGCTCACCCGCTGTCCCGAATCCCTGCAGGAAATGCCCTTTTTTACGTTCCAGCCATTCAACGAAGAAGTGAAGGGCTGCAACGCCAGCGGCTGAAAAAGAGCCCTGAAACGCGAAAAACAGGCATCCCCTGTAATAAGTGGCCGTGCAGGATGAGAATTGACACAGGCCTGAGCAACGCGGTAGAATACCCACAAGACATAAGACAACAGAAAAGGAGGCAATGTCATGCCCAATCATGATTCCGCACTAGAAATCATCCGGAAAACAAGACTCGTCGCCATCCTTCGCGGTGTTCCTATAGACCGTGCAGATGGTGTCGTCAATGCGCTCATTTCGGGCGGAATAAAGGTTCTCGAGTTCACCTTTGATCACGGTTCACCCGACTGCATCCAGGAAAATGCTGCCAGAATACGCCATACCGTTTCCCAGTACGGCGACCGCGTCATCGTCGGCTGCGGAACGGCGCTCACCCCTGAGGAGGTCGAGGCTGCCCACGATGCCGGTGCCTGCCTGACGATCACGCCAAACGTTAACCCGGATGTCATTCGGCGTGCGCGCAGCCTTGACATGGTTGCCATGCCGGGTGCCATGACACCCACAGAGATTGAGCTGGCCTGGCGCTCCGGTGCAGACATTGTCAAGCTTTTCCCGGCCGGCAACCTGGGTCCCGGTTACATCAAGGCTGTCCGCGGTCCGCTCGGACACATCCCGATCAGCGCTGTCGGTGGCATAAACCTTGAGAGCGTGCCTGCCTTTCTTGATGCCGGCGTCTGCGGATTCGGCATAGGCGGTCCCCTCGTCCTGCCGGCAGCCGTCAAAAGCGGTGACTATGCAGCGATTGAAGCGAAAGCGAAACAGTTCACCGATGCAATTCTGGCATGGGAGGCCAAGCAATGAATCTGCTCATTATAGACGGTGGCACAACCAATCTGCGTGTCCACCTGCTGGATGCAGACAGCCACCGTCTGATTGACACCAGAAAGACGGACGGCGGTGTCCGGTTTACCGCCATAGACGGCCATAACGGACGTCTCGTGGAACTGCTGCGCACCACAATCCATGATCTCCTTGATGCAAACGGATATGCACCCGAAAGCGTCTCCCGCTGCATCGCCTACGGGATGATTACCAGCGGCATGGGCCTCCTTGAGATCCCCCATCTTCCCGCACCGGTTTCCGCAGCAGATCTTGCTAAGGCCATGGTCACCCACGTCTTCCCCGACATCTGTCCATTCCCCATTTCCTTCATCCCGGGTGTCCGAAACTTTGCCGGCGCCGTCAGCAGTGCAAATTGCGCCCAGATGGACATGATGCGCGGCGAGGAAACGGAATCAACAGGCCTGTTCGATCTCCTGAAACCATCCGGCGAATGCATCTTTGTCCTGCCCGGTTCACACAACAAATTCGTCCGCATGAGTGCCGACGGCAAAATTCTGGGCTGCATGACCTCCATCTCCGG
>JAFSZW010000348.1 GCA_017458865.1 Clostridia bacterium | reverse complement strand
TCTTGGAAAAGAGATGCAGGTAGTACTGGCCGGTCGTCTCATCATACTGCCACGCGCTGCCGCCGAAACAGGATCCCCAGTTGTTCGGCTCGGAACCATAGACCCCCGGCTCCGTTCCCGGTTTGGGATCCCGCCAGATATAGTAATCCCGGTACGGATTATCCTTTGACTTCCGCGCTTCCTTAAACCAGCGATGTTCATCTGATGTATGGTTGACCACCAGGTCCATGACGATTTTGAGCCCGAGGCTATGCGCCTTTGCCAGCATCTCGTCAAAATCTTCCATGGTCCCGAATTCCGGCATAATGGCCTGATAGTCGCTGATATCATACCCGTTGTCATCATTTGGGGACGCATAGACCGGTGAAAGCCAGATTACATCTGCGCCAAGGTTTGCAATATACTCAAGGCGCGACGTGATCCCGGGGATATCCCCAATGCCATCTCCGTTGCTGTCCTGAAAGCTCCTCGGATAAATCTGATATACAACACTGTTTTGCCACCATTTCTTATCCATGTTCGAAGTCCTCCTCTGTTTCCGCCCATCTGTCTTCGCAAAAGTGGGTACGCAGCGTTATTATACTCGTTTTCACATTGCTTTGGAACTGATCTGTCGACATAGTTGCAGAGGGTTCCCCATACAAGCCAGCCGGCTTTTCCTTTAGTCATCCCCCCAGATGAAGGCACACAGTCAGCCCGAAAAGCATAACCCCGGGGGCTGCTGCCGCCAGGGTATAAACTGTAAGATGTTTCTATCGCTCTGCTTTATTCCTCTGCAAAGGTCAGGTTACCGCCTGGCTGCAGAATAGCGCCTTGGGTTACTCTATTATCTGGGTGCTGCCGTCCGGCCTGATGATTCTTGTACCAGGCTCGAAGGCACCGGATGGTATGGCAGTGACAGATGCCGGTACATAAAAGATCGCATTTGGTATGCCCCTGAACGCCTCGTTCCCTATCTCTGTGGTTTCCTCCGGCAGGACAAAGACCTTTTCACTGGCAGCAACAATCTGCACATTCCTGACGCTGCTGTTTCCCTTGTATCCATCTGCGCTGCACCAGACCTCAAGTTTATAGGAACCGGTCTCAAGCCCCTCTGAGCTGATGATGATCTTCTGGCTGCATTCATCCCAGTCAGTATACGGCTCCTGGCCTTGCACACCACCGCCATAGTACTCATCCTTGCCCTGAAGGCTATTGATGGTTACGATGAAGGGGTCTCCCTGCTTGACAACGGAATTTACACTGTAGTCGCCCGTTCCGATCTGGCCGATGTATCCGCATGAGACATGTTTCGTCTCACTGTTCCTCGTTGTGCCGCCTTCGTAGTGCGCAACAGCATAGATGTCGTACTCGCCATAGAGCATTTTGAAATTCGTATCGTAGATATAATGCCCCGTATATGCCCCGATATCCTTTTCAGTACCATCCGCGGTATTCTTAATGTACAGACTGATCCGACTGGCATCCGGCTCATACGCTGAAATGGTGAATGCCCTGTTTTCATACACCTGATCAGGCAGTTCAAAGACAAATGTACTCTGTCCGGAATCAGTCACCTCAAACATGTATGCGGAGCCGGCATTTAAATCATACCCATCAGCAAATGATTCCACAATCACGTAGTAACGTCCGGCATCCATGTTGCCCGTCGGGAAATAAACCGTCTGCGGCACCGTGCCATCTCCAGTGATCCCAGCACCAATGTGCCAGTCATCCATATTCCTGATGTAACAGTAGAAACGGGTCCCGCGGCTTGCACCGCTTCCCAGACTGTTTATAGTAACTGCCAGCCTTTCGCCCCTTTCTACACTGGACGGTACAACTGCTGTCGCCGGTGCGGATTTGCCTTTGGCTGTCAGATTCATCGTTACTGTATTGCTGCATTTCGACCAGGTGAGGTTCTCCCAGTTGAAATCATCGGTATCTACCCCGTCCCAGTTGTATCCGCCGTCATAGGCCGCCTCCGCCACAACGGCATAGCTGCCGCTGTTATACCTTCTCCAGAACGAATAACTGCCGTCAGCAAGAGACCTGGAATCAAAGTAATCCCAGTATCCGTTCGCGTTCAGGACACGGAATGCCGTAGAACCGGGTGCCGTAACCGTAAACCAGATCTTCTGCTGTGCCAGACCTGTATAGGTCTCGCTCTGTCCCTCTACGGTCAGCCTCACATCAGATGAGACGGTCTTATCTGTCACAAGAATGATTTTCTCAACATATGAGGCATTCCTGTTTGTCGCCCCGGCATATATCCACAAACGGTACAAGCCTGTCTTCTCAGTTGCCGGAAGATTCAGCTGTCTTGACTTGTCCGCATCCATTTCGTAATCAAGCAGCGTCTCCTCCCCGCTGCTTTCCACCAGATACACGTACTTCACATGATACCATTCAGCTCCGGAAACATTCGAAAAGCTGCCGGTTATCGCGGTATTCGGTTTAACGGTATTGGGAATGCTGTTCAGCGTAATCGGTCCGAGATCGGACTCTGCCGTCACAGTAAGTGTTGTGCTGGCATAGATGACCTCACGACTATTCTCAAAGGTGGCGATCGGTGTAAAGACATATGTCCCACTCTCCGACATGGATTCATCCCACCTGCCCGTACTGCCGTCCACCTCGCGTCTCTGACTCCAGTCTGCATTCTCTGCCTTGGCCATACGCACTTTCAGATGCACAGCATCCTTTACAAAGAAACATATCTGGAATGACTGTCCGGTCTGGACCTGAGTGCTGCTGAGCGTGAATTCATAATCAGCGGAATCCACAGAATAGCTGCCGCTTCCGTCACCACCGGAAATAGTCGCATCGGCGGCAGCTCCCTCTGCCAGTGCTGCAGCGCATATCAGCAGCATGATCACAAACAAAAACAGCATGATTTCGCGTTTGTCCATGTCGGTTTTCCCTTCCATTCAATGTTCAGATGATGGGAAACTATCATCAGGCCCATCCGGAACTGTACACGAAAAGGGGGAGCAAGTGCTCCTCCTTCATGTTTGATAAGGAACGAGGTATTGGAATAATCAGAGTTCCTGCCTGTAACGTTCAAATTCAGATTCCGAGCAGTAAACAAAGTGTTCGGGCTCGATCTCGCGCATCTCCGGCTGTTCATGAGAATAGTCATGATCACGCTCCGGAACGTAGTCTATGCGCTTCCTGTGGCGCTCTGTCAGCGGGTTGGGCTGGGGAATTGCGGAGAGCAGGGCACGCGTGTATGGATGCAATGGATGCTCATACAGCTGCCTTGAGGTCGCAATCTCAACCATTTTGCCGTAATACATGACGCCGATTCGGTCCGAGAAATACTTGACGACCGACAGGTTGTGGGCGATGAAGAGAATGGTCAGCCCCATTTCCTCCTTGAGGTCGTTGAGCAGGTTGATGACCTGCGCCTGGATGGAAACATCCAGCGCAGAAACCGGCTCGTCCGCGATGATCAGGCGGGGCTTGAGGATCATGGCACGTGCAATGCCGATCCGCTGGCGCTGTCCGCCGGAAAACTCATGGGGGTAGCGCGTGGCGTGCTCCTCTGTCAGGCCAACCTTGTGCAGCATTTCTATGACCGCCTGGTGAACCCGCTGGCGGTCCATGCCCCGCAGGCGGAGGCCCTCGCCGATGATCTCCTCTATCGTCATGTGGGGATTGAGGGACTCAATCGGGTCCTGGAAGATCATGGCCATGTTCTGGGACAGATAGGTGGAGAGCTCACGGTTCATCTTGCCGGAAATCAGTTTGCCGTCAAAACGCACGGTACCGCTGGTCGGGTCATACAGCCGGATGATGGTCCGGCCGGTTGTCGTTTTGCCGCATCCGCTCTCGCCGACAAGGCCGAATGTTTCGGCATGCCTGACCGAAAAGCTGACATCGTCCACCGCCTTTACCGTCATGCGGTTTCCCCGGTGGCCAGATGTAAAGTACTGGCAGAGATGCTCGACCTCTAGAATGTTTCTGGAATCAGACATGCTTTGCCGCCTCCTTCATTCGGGCAATTCGGGCTGCCAGTCCGTCCGGCATATCAACTTTCGGAGCAGATGGATGAAGGAGCCACGTCGCCGCCATATGCGTATCCGAAATCCGGAACATGGGCGGCTCCTGCTTGAAATCAATGTTGAGGGCAAACCGGTTCCGGGCGGCAAATGCATCGCCTTTCGGCGGCCGGATCATGTTCGGCGGCGTACCGGGAATGGCCTCAAGCCGTTCGTAGGTTTCAAGGTCCGGCATGGAGCTGAGCAGCGCCCAGGTATAGGGATGGCGGGGATCGAAAAAGATCTCCTCAGATGTGCCCATCTCCACGATTTTGCCGGCATACATGACGGCAATCCGGTCCGCCATCTGTGCGACGACGCCGAGATCATGGGTAATGAAGAGCACGGACAGGTTCCGCTCTTCCTTGATCTTGTTGATCAGCTCCAGGATCTTTGCCTGAACGGTGACATCGAGCGCTGTCGTCGGTTCATCACAAATGAGGATTTCCGGATCACCGGCCAGCGCGATGGCAATGACGATGCGCTGGCGCATGCCGCCGGAAAACTGGAACGGATACTGTTCAATGCGCTTTTCCGCCTCAGGAATGCCGACATCCCGCATCAGCTGGAGTGCCCGGGCCCGGGCGTCATCCTTGTTCATGCCGCGGCGCACCAGCACCTCCATGATCTGCTTTCCCACTTTCATGATGGGGTTCAGCGCAGACAGCGGGTCCTGGAACACCAGGCCTATGCGGTGACCACGGATTTCGTGCATCTTTGACTCGTTTACCTTGGTCAGATCCATCCCGTCGTATTGAATCTCGCCCTCCTCAATGATGGCGTTGCTTGGCAGGATGCCCATGACCGCCTTGATCGACACTGACTTGCCTGAACCGGACTCACCGACAATAGCCAGCGTTTCGCCGCGGTGCAGATCAAAGTTCACGCCGCGGACTGCCTGGACCGTACCGCCGTATGCACGGAAAGAGATGCGCAGATCGCGGACGCTGAGGACCAGCTCATCCGTTGACGGGGAACCGGCAGGAACAGACGTGTTCACTCTGGAATCGCTCATCTGTTTACTCCTCCCCTCTTCGACTCGGGTCCATCGCATCTCTCAGACCGTTCGAGAGCATGTTAAAGGCAATCATCAGGATGGAAATCAGCAGTGCCGGGAAAAAGGTCTGGTTCGGGTACTGCAGCAGCATCTTCTGACCCTCTGAAAGCAGAATGCCAATGGACGGCTCCGGCGGCTTGATGCCAAGGCCGATATACGCCAGGAAACTCTCCGAGAAGATTGCGCCTGGCACGGCAATCATGGCGCGGGTAATCAGCGGGCCGACCGTGTTGGGCAGAATGTGGCGGAAAATCAGCTTGCGGTCCGGCACGCCAAGCGTCCGGGCAGCCAGCACATACTCACGCCGCTTGTAGCGGTAGAACTGGGCGCGCGTGAGGCGTGCCGTGCCGATCCAGCCGGTCACCGTCAGGGCAAGCACAATGGAGAGCATGCCCGAACCCAGCCAGAGCATGAACAGAATGGTCACGACGATATACGGAAGGCCGTCAAGTACCTCCGCCAGGTGGGTCAGGAACATGTCGATCCGCCCGCCGTAATAACCGGCAACAGAGCCATAGATGATGCCGATAATCAGGTTGGTGATAACGGAGAGCGCCGCGATCATGAGCGAGATTCTGGTGCCCTTGAACAGGCGCGTCATGATATCCCTGCCCAGATAGTCGGTACCCATCCAGTGATACTCATCATCCGGCACCTTGCAGTACTTGTAGTAATCCACCTTGATATCCACAACGTCCTGCTTGCCGGCCTTGTATTCCCTGACGATCTCAAGCACGCTGCCCTCAGGATAGCGTTTTTTGTCCTCTATGGAGCTCTTCTTGATATTCGTCAGCACGCGGGTGCCGTCCATGATGCCGAACTGCTCAAGTCCGGGGATCTTGGAGGGCAGGTTCTTCTGCTTGACGTTCTGCTCCGTATAGCCGTAACCGGTGATATTCGGCACAATCAGAGCAAGCAGGATGATGATCAGAATGGCCCACATGGATACCACGGACAGCCGATTGGAACAAAGGCGCCTGAATGCATCCTTGTAAAAGCCTATCGGCTCTGTGGTGAATCGCTCATCCGTCCTCCAGTCATTGTTGGACCGCTTAAATTCCGACGCGGGAATATCGAGCAGTTCCGCAGGCAGATGATCCCGATCATAGACGGTCATTTGGAACCTCCTATTCTGATCCTCGGGTCAATAATGCCGTAGGACACGTCCACCACGAAAAT
>JAFSZW010000347.1 GCA_017458865.1 Clostridia bacterium | reverse complement strand
TGTACCTGAAAATCTGGTAGCGACCAGCCGGTATAAGAAGCTGTTCAGTACACTGCCGGAGGAGATCAGGCAGGACGTCTACGCCCGGATGCGGGTGCTGCTTGAGGAGGAAAAGCAATGGTGCGATGCGGGAAACTACAAGCATCTCGCCCAGATTCTGACCACCATTGCGCTGTATGAGGTTCTGCAGCAGCATGGAAAGAGTGAGCCGGAAACCTACAGGATCATCTCTGAATCCATGTGGGGCGCGCTGACGCCGAAAACGTATCAGAAGATGGCACGGCTGTCCTTTTTCCTGCCGCTCATGAAAAAGATCCTGCCCTTTGGATTCCGTCACGGCTCCGGTGCGGGCTGGCATTATACCTGGCATCTGGATGACCCCAGGGACCGCTTTCACTTTGAATGCAACGAGTGCCTGTACTGGCATATCTTCCATAAACGGGATCTCATGAAGCTGGGCGCCATGTTCTGTCATTCGGACGTGATCAATTTCGGCAGCCTGCCCTATACGGATTTCAGGCGGACCAAAACCCTCTGTCAGGGCGGCGACTGCTGCGATTTTGATTTTATCAGACATGAGACTGACGCAGGAAACGGCTGGCAGCGCAGTAAGAGCATTTGAAAGGAGCAGAGCAGATGGGACTCTTTAAGGATTTTGTAAGCCAGACAAGGAAGCCGGAGGGCTTTCTTGGCAAGATGATGCTGAGTGGGATGAACTCGGGACATGCCAGGATGGCGGACTGGGGAATGTCGTATCTGCCGCCCCTCGTTCCGCAGAAAGCGGTCGACCTGGGCTGCGGCGCGGGGCGGAATGCGGGAGAACTCCTGAAACGGTATCCCACAGCCCATGTGACTGCCATAGATTATTCGCCGCTGTCCGTAGAGAAAGCGACGGCATATAATCAGCAGATGATTTCATCGGGCCGCTGCACCGTGCAGCAGGGAGATGTGTCTGCGCTGAGGCTACCGGCAGAGGCCTTTGATCTGGCCACCGCTTTTGAAACCGTGTATTTCTGGCCAGGACTTGAAAAGTGCTTTGGCCAGGTGGCAAACATTTTGAAACCGGGCGGCTTTTTCCTGATCTGCAATGAATCGGACGGCATAGATCAGACGGGCAAGAAGTTTGAGAAGATCATTGACGGAATGAAGTGCTACACGGCAGAGCAGCTTGAGGCTGCGCTGAAAGCTGCAGGTTTTACAGAAGTGTCGTGCAGGCATCATGAGTCAAACCCCTGGATTACCATGCTGGCACAAAAGTAATGGGGCATATGCGGAGGGGCAACTATGAAGTACGCAGGGATGCCATTTGGTATGTGGCTGCTGTTCCGACGGTCGTTTCAGGGAAGACTTGTGGACGCCTTCGGCATTGAGCCGGCACTTGCAAAGCAGATCACAATGAAGGCCAACAGCAGCTACAGGGAGATCATCGCAAAGCTTCCGGGCTTTGAAAAGGGTGACCGGTTTAGGATGAACATCATCAGCTGCGCCATGCTGGCCGGATTCCTGCTGAATCTGCCGGAAAGGCCCGCCGTGGAGCAGGTGACACGGTATTATCATGATGCCATGATGATCGGCCCGATGCGCTGGTTCTGCCGGATGAGCGGCAGAAAGAAGTTCGGTCCGGGGGATATCAAAGGGATGAAGGCGACGGCTGCGATGCGGTCCGCTGACCGGAACCCCTATTCCTGGAACATGGAGTATCTGCCCTATCCGGACGGCAGCGGTTACGAGGCACGGTTCTCCCATTGCGGCATCTGTGAGCTGATGAGGGAACTGGGACTGTTTGAGTATGTGCCTGCCATGTGCCGGCTGGACTATGCCATGAGTGATGCAGGTGGTGTTACTGATTTTGTCCGGGAATACACCCTGGCCTCCGGCGGGCCGTACTGTGACTGCGGCTATAAGCGGAAGGGGAGGTGAGGCAGTATGTCGCTTTCATATGAAGTGCTGAAAGGGCTGTTCCGCCTGAGTGGATTCAAGCGCGGCTTCACAGGTGATACGAATACCATCATTGCCAGGGCAAAAGCGCGGAATGCAAAGAATCCCATTCCTGAGCTGCATGATGCGGAAATTCAGGTGGAGCGCCTCACCGTCGACGGATGCACTGTCCTGGCAATGACCCACACGCCCCGGGCAAAGCGGGCGAACCTCTTTCTGATCGGGGGCGGCATGGTCAGCGCTCCCCGGCCTGGCTCCGTCAAAAAGGCGCTGAAGGTAGCCAGGGAGAGCGGGCTGGATCTTTATGTGCCCTATTATCCGCTTTGTACGGACTATCCGCTGAGCCGTGCCTATCAGATGATCCTGCATACCTATCAGGCTATGCTGAGCCATTACGAGGCAGAGAATATCTCTTTCCTGGGCACGTCCTCAGGCGGCAATCTGGCGCTTGGAATGATCCCGTATATGAACGATCTGAAAAGCGATCTGCCCCGGCCTGCTCTGATTCTGGCGCTCTCTCCCGGTACATGTGTAAGGACGGATGAAGAGTGGCAGAGGATGCAGGAACTGGACAGGAAGGACGTGGCTATTCCGGCACTGTACATGAAAACGGCGGAACGCATCATGCGCCACGGGGACGACAGCGTGCCGGAATACATGATCTACCTGCAGACCGGCGATTTTACCGGCTGCCCGAAGGTGATTTTCAACTACGGCACGGATGAATGTCTGTATGCTGTTGCGCCATCCTTTGAAGCGGCTATGAAGCACTACGGCGTGAACTACGAAATGGTCATCGGGGAAGGCATGTTCCACTGCTATCCTGTCTTTCCGATCTGTCCGGAAGCGAGGGAAGGCTGGGACTGGATGATCCAAACGCTGAGGGGGAACTGGAAATGAGCAGCAAGCTGGTCCGGAAGTATGGCAAACTGTACCGGAAGGCGCTTGAAAAGCAGGGCTTTTCAGACGTCGAAATCAAAACCGGCCAGTATGAGCGGCGATTCCGGGAAATGCTTGAATCCGCTGCATTTAAGCAGCACAACGTCTATCCCACGATGAATGTTCCCCTGATTTACGCGGTGATCGCCATGTGCCTTGAACTGCGTGACCTTGGCCTTTCCGACAGTGGGATCATGGCGTTTACGGATGTTGCATTTGCCACACGCAGGAAGTGTTTTGACTGGCTGATCCGCATAATCGACCTGCTGCCAAACAGCTTCGAGATCGCAAGAAAGTGGAATATCAGCGATCATGCGAAGCGGGTGCAGGATCACAGCATCACCTATGACAGCTTTGAGGCCACAGAGGACGTGGTGGAGTACAGAATAACAAGGTGCATGTACGTGGAGATGTTTGAGTACTACGGCATCCGGAAACTGTGCAGGATCTTCTGCAATACGGATACCAGATCATACGCAGGGCTCACGCGGCATGTACACTTCATCCGGCATTCCGACCTGTCAGATGGCCCCTGCTGCAGGGATGAGGTACACCGAAAATCGGCTGGGAAGTGATCACCAGATCTGCCGGAGGTTTTGCCCGCAGGGATGTAACCGGGATCCGGACCAGGCGATAGGCTATTTATGCCCGGCTGCAGATAAGCGCCCATTGTGTATACAGGCGGCACAAATGAACCGGATGACTGAAGGGAGGACAGGCATGAACTGGGCAAGAACAATTCTGGATGGATGCGTCATGTCCATGCTGTTTAATGCCGTGGTGGGCGTGGGATTCCTTTTGTGGCCCCAGGCATACAGCACCATGTTTCCCAAAGAAATCAGGAAAGCAGCGGCGCCTTATGTGGACCAGAAGGACGTAAGGAAGATGAAATGGCTGCTCTATCCGTTGTACGTGCTGATGTTCGTTTACTGGGGGATTAGCGCGGGCCTTGCCGGGGTTGCAGGTTTCTGGCCCCTGTTCTGGACGGGCTATGTGGAGATGACCATGGTCAGTGTCAGTGATTTCCTGATCCTTGACTGCTGGCTTCCCCGAAAAGTGAGGCACATGATCCGGGGTGCAGAGCACTGTAAAGCCTGGGAACGCAGGGAATGGCTGAAAACCCTGGCAATCCCGGAGCATGCGCTTGGTTGGACGCTGCTGGTATGTCCTGTTGCGGCATTGATTGTGGCGGGTGTTGGAAGCCTGTTTTGAGTGAGCGAATTGTCTTGCAACAGATTCGTTCTGTATGCTGATTGCCAGGAGGCCAGGTCCATGGCGCACAGTCACCCAATGAACGTCCTGCTTTGCCGGCAGCATCACGGTGAGGCTCGAAAAAGGGCATTTAACGCTTTGGATCATTCCCGGCATAGTGGAGATGCCATTTGTGCAAGCCTGGCCTCAGGCAGTGAAAACGCGGTATCCTGACGTATGTCAGAATCTGCTGGCTGCAGGCCTTTTTTGCCGGATATCTGATGAGGAGGGAAAAGATGCAGTTTGATGAATTGGGTCGCATGGAGGGGAAAGTGCTGTTCCTGTTGCCGGGAACGGCCTGCGATTATCAGACGAATTTCGGCGCTGTCCTGGAGAGACTGGGCGAAAAATACCACATGGTATGCGTCAATTATGACGGGTTTGACGGCAGTGATCTCATTTTCCCTGACATGCTCACGGTGACGGGGAAAATTGAGCAGTATATCAGGGAACACTTTGATGGGAGAATAGACGGCGCCATTGGCTCGTCTCTGGGATCGAGCTTTGTTGGGCAGCTGATCCAGCGGCAAAATGTCCATCTGGATCACGGCATTTTCGGCAGCCCGGATCTCGATCAGAGCGGTAAATTCAGCGCATGGCTGCAGTCAAAGCTTGTGGTGCCGCTGCTGACCAGCTTTACCAGAGGGGAAAAGAAGAAGGCAAAAGCCCGCGAAAAGCTCAAGAACCTCTTTGAAATGAGCGACGAGGTGGCAGACAGGTTTATGGCCTGCTTTGAAAAGTTCTCGCCGGAGTCCATCCGGAATGAGTATTACACAGATCTGCTCACATGGCTTCAGGATGACATCCATGTAGAGCACACCAGGGTGCATTTCATTTACGCAAACAAGATGGGCGAAAAATACCTGAAACGATACAGGAAGTATTTCCGTGACCCGGAGATCCGGGAATTCAACATGCAGCACGAGCAGTGGCTGCTGGGGGATGAGAAGTACACGATACCGGTGCTTGAGGCCATAGATGAGTTTATGAACACGCCGGTGTAAATGATTCTGAGAGGAACGCTTATCAGTAGATTTTCGGAGGGGAACCATCATGCTGTTAACCATTTTCCTTGCCATTGTTTTCTGTGCGGCGATTACGCTGATGCTGCTCTCTGCGATTGCATTTATTCAGAACGAGAAGTTCTTTTCCTCCGCACCAAAGGAAGCGCGGGAAGTGATCCGGCCGAGAGAAACCGAACTGTTCTATGGCGCAAGGATCATCGGCTGGACGCTCATGGTGTTCAGTATCCTCATGATCCTGGGCGTTGGCGTGATTTCAATATGGGATGGTTTCAGAAGCGGGTTTTCTTTCTGGCAGTTTTTCCTGCGCTTCGTGATTATCTTTACCGTATACAAAGTGTATGACATGGTCTGTTTCGACTATTTTCTGCTTATGCGGTTTCAATTCTTCCAGTACTATTATCCTGAGGTGAGGCAAGTGTACCCGCTCAAAAAATACGGGTATAACATCCGGAGCCAGCTGTTGAAGCTGCTGGTTATCTTCCCGGCGGCATCTGCGCTTGCAGCGTGGATATGCTCACGGATATGAGGAGGTTTTTGTACGATGATCCTGATCCTTGAATGCCTGGTTGTCTGCTTCATTCTTTTCATGCCCTGTGTAATTGCCATCGCCAATGGTATCCATAACGCCGCCTTCCTGTTTGAACCAGATGTGCAGGGGCGGGTCATTGAAATGGGCCTGATTACAAAAGACAGGATGAATCGGAATAAAAGGCTGTTCAAATTCACTACGTTGACTGTCATGATTGCCTTTGTGTTATGGGCGGTTTATGGCATCAACGGTGCACGGGGGTTCTGGCAGCCATTCTGGCAGATTCTCCTTCTCGCCATGGCGGAAGGACTGTTTGACCGCTTCTTTATCGACTTTTACTGGGTCGGTCATACCAAAGCATGGACGATTCCGGGGACAGAGGATCTGAAACCGTATATTCCCAGAAAGACGCGGATGATCAAATGGCTGATCACGATTGTCGGCAATCCGATCATCGCGGCAGTTCTGGCCGGGATCATGTTTCCCATATTCGGACATTAAGGAGGCATTTATAATGGGGCTGACGCTTCTGCTTTCCCTGGCAGGCTGCGTGCTGCTGTTTGGTGCGATATGGGGCGTGACACTGACCATGCCCACAAAACTGTTGGCGAAGAACTTCCCCCAGGATGTCCAGGAACAGCTGCAACCGAGGCTGGAACAACTGGAAAGCCAGCCAATATCTCTGCGCCGTGTGCTCGGCTGGATCATCCTGATCTTTTTCTGCATTGCCTATATTGGCCTGTTTATGATCGGTGGCATGGATGGATTGCGGCATGGGTTTACCTATGGGCAGTTCTTCCTGCGGTTTTTCATCATCGGCGCTGTGATCAAGGTGTTTGATATCCTGTGCCTGGATTATGTTCTGCTGACAAAGACGCACTTTTTCCAACATTACTTTCCTGAAACGGAGGGCTGTGCCGGCTGGCAGGACTTTGGATACAACCGCAGGCAGCAGGCAGGGCAGTGCGCCATGATCCTGATTGGCAGCGCGCTGATGGCAGGTATGTTTACCCTGCAGTGACCAGAACGTATCTGCTGATGATCCGGATATCGACATCCCTGCCCCGGCAGCTTAATGGCGGCAACTGCATGCTTTGCTGATGCCTTTGCTGTGATGTTGTGATGTGGGTCGGCGATAAGGTCGGCGAGCTAAAGGCAACGAATGGAACGACTGGATGACCGGGTGAAGGAGGCCCGATGAACATGAAAACCGCGAAACAAATCCTAAAAAGGAAACGGTTCATCAAGGAAGAGATGGACAGGAAATTTCCACAGTTCCTCAGCGATGACCTGTGGAGGAGGGCGGAAATCCGGCTGGATGGTATTCTGAAAAAGTATGATTCACTCACACCCGGTGAGCGCATCCATACGGAGAGAAATATCTTCCCCTCAGCTGCGATTTACATGTCGCTCTGCGAGATGACCAGCCAGGAGAATGCCTACGAAGTTATTGAAAACGCGGCCATCAGGAACTCGACGGAAATAGGTCGTAAACTGGCAAATCTAATGAGGCTGCTAGGAATGAAGAACCTGTTCGTGGCAATATGGCATCCAATGGTCCATCATATATTTGGGCAAAAAAGCGGATTTAAGAACGTGTTTTACCCGAGGAAAAAGGGCGAGTACCGCATGGATATCATCGCCTGTCCTTATTGCCGGTACTTCACTGAACTGGGCTGTCCTGAGCTGACGAAGATCTTCTGTACCAATGATGATCGTTGCTACGGAAACCTTCCCGGACTTGAATTCAAACGAACCGGAACGCTCGGAACCGGCGCAGATTGCTGTGACTTCTATCTGAGAAAGATATAGAAAAACAAACGACAACAGATGGATGCAATGTACGGATTCAAAAGATCCGCCGGGCGATGAATTGCCTGCATCCTGTTCGGCAACGCCAAATACGTCTGATTCAGCTGCCGTTGCAGGGATTTGCATGGTTGTCGCTGTGATACGCCAAGTGATACAATAAGAGAGAAAACGAAAGATGCACGAGTACTACACCAGAAAAGCGCCAAAACTGAAAAAGACAATGAACGGTTTTCTAAAGCCGATTGCAGAAGAACTGGAGAGCAACAGCGGGAAAACCTATGCAGCTCTCTTTCCTGAAATCTGGGCGCACTATGAGAAAAACATGCTGGAAAACTTTCCGTATATCGGCGGGGACGATGTGAGCGGGACAGGCAACCTGACTGGCGCATACATCTTTGTTTCTATGGGTGAGGTACTGAAAAGGTACGGCGCTGATATGGAAACCATAGGGCACTTAATGGTGCTTGCCTATGAGCGGCGCTTTCAGAAAATGCCTGGACTCGTGAAGATGATCATGCACAAGTCCTTTACGAATACGAAATCCCTGAACAGGAAGTTCCAGAAAAAGGATGCGCAAAAAGCGGCAAATGCTGCCAGGAATCCCGGCAGTTTTGAGACAAAGACGCAGATCCCGCCGGAAAAAGGATATGATTTCAGCTAACACAATCTGGTTTGTCCCTTGTCCAACTTCGCCAGGGCGTATGGTTACGAGGCGTATATGCCCTATCTGTGCAACCTGGATTACGTCATGTTCGGTGCATTCGGTGTCCCGCTGTTCCGGGAACATACATGCTTTGAGGATGGGGACTATTGCGACTTTAAACTGAAGATTGATGCAAAGCCCATGGAATACTGGCCGCCTGTCTTTACGCAGGGAAAAGGCTACAAGTAATGCTTTAACGAACGAAAAACGATGCCCCGATGCAATCAGGGCATCATGCTTTTTCAGGATGCATGCGAACAGGGAAGCCATTGTAGGCAGAGTCCTCTGGCTCGGGTGATATGCGGGTTTTCTACGGAGGAGATGGAATGTCTGTAATCTGCTGGTATTATGATGTGCAGCCCCTTTACGATTCAGTGCTGTTTTTCCGGGGAATGGCCCTGCTGCCCTGGGAGGAACGCCGGGCAAAGGTCATGCGCTTTCACTTTGAAAAAGACAGATGCCTTTGCCTTGGCGCGGGATTATTGCTGGAACATGCGCTGCTACAGGCCGGCGCATCCGACCTGAGTCTTCATTGCCTTGCAAATGGAAAGCCGGTACTGGCTAACGAACCGAATATCCATTTCAACCTGTCCCACAGCGGAAGGATGGCTGTCTGCGCACTTTCGGATCATCCGGTAGGCGTGGATGTGGAAACCCTGCAGAAGGCGGAACCAGGGGTCATAAATATGTGTTTCCGACATGACGAGCAGGAATGGATCCGTCGCTCAGATCATCCTGACCATGCCTTTACGCGCCTGTGGACGCGAAAGGAGAGCTATCTGAAGCTCCTGGGAACAGGATTGTCCTATCCGCTGAATGCGTTTTCCGTACTGCCCGGAGCGGTGATGCCAGAAGACGTGGAATTTACTGAGCATGAGGAAGCGGGACACCTGATTTGCGTCTGTACATACGAGCGTGAAACAGCTTAATTCAGGGAATATGCATTCAGGAGCGATTCCGACTCTTTTCCATGTGCGGCAGATGCACAATAGAGCACGGCAAGGGACAACACTGCGGTGTCTCCTGTCGTAAGCGCAGTGCTCCTGTTTTATATGGCAGGGAAACAATGGAAGTAGCCGAAAAGAAAAGCTGACCAACCACATCCCTTTCTCATCTCTCGAGCACCGCCGGACATGTGCATGCCCAACAGGCGCCGCATCCCCGATACTCCCGGCTATCTCAAACGCGGTGCAAGCAAGGCGTTTCGTGAGGCTTTCCTCTCCCCCAAAAGCACAATGACGGCAGAACTTCCTGCCGTCATCATTTTTCCCGGTAACCCTTATTTCTTCTGGAAATGAGGGTTACCATTTTTGCTCTTTGCTGTTCATAACACGGACGCGATCCATACTCCCACAGCACCAGATCTCTTCCGAAAAGCGTACACTGTTTGCACAGGTAAACCGGATTATTGTTTCCGTTATAAAAATCCACCAGCCTGTGCGAAGCTGGTGCTGCGTTCTGTGGGGATTGAAAGCCTGTTTCACAACGCCGTCACAGAGAGAAAAGATCAGGAAGGATGTCCCAGTCGAATCTGATGGCTTTACCTGCTTTGATTGAACAGCCAGTCGCGGACAGCTTCCAGCCTGTAAGCGTAGTCAAAACTGGTCATATGGTCTCCGGCGCCGCCGCCGGCACTTTGACCTGCGGCAAGGGTAGTGCCGGCAGTAAAGGTAACAAAGTTCGCATTGTTTCCTTCAGCCAGCATCGCTGCTACATTGGCATTCTGGCTGTCAGCATCATCCTGCGCACCCCATTCGGCGTGGCTGTAAGCAGCGCTGTCTGCATCGAAGACGGCCAGCAGACCTGCCTGTCCGGCAGAGGCCTTTGGATCGCCGGCTGATACAATGTAGAAGAAGTTCTTGTCTTCCAGAATGTTCAGAATGCTGTTGTCCCACTGGCTGCCTACAAAAACAGAGGCAGCAAAGAAGTCAGGGTAGGTGGCATTCAGATAGAATGAGGTCATCCCTCCCATGGACTGGCCGGTAGTGTAGATTCGGTTTGTATCAATGGAGTAGGTTCCCGTAAGGGACTGGATCAGGCGCAGAGCAACCTCGATCTGATAGGAATGGTTGAAGTTGTCATCCACAATTGTTTCTGTAAAGACAGGGACCAGCACAAAGGATGGATGTTTGGCCTGTTCAGTTGATGTGGCCCAGATCAGACCGCCCCAGCCCTGCGTCAGGACAACATCCGTCCCTCTTCCGACAACACTGGAATCGGGAATGAACTGAACCAGCGGATATTGCTGGCTTTCGTCATAGTTTTCCGGAATGAAAAGGTGATATTGAAGCTGTGTATTGCTTTCTGCGTCATCATAGGTCAAAAGCTGAAATTTGGGTGCAACCTCGGCGATCATTGTCTGCAGCTCGGTATCTGAAGACTTGTTCACAGAACCACCGCCCATACCGCCGCGACCACCATTCCTGCCGGGGCCGAGCTGACCCTCAGCAATCGCAACAGTACCGGTACATATGAGCAAAAGCACAAGGATGAAAGAGATAAGCTGTTTCATGATAGAAATCCTCCGTAAATGATTCAGATATCCGGTCTTATGCTTTCGCTGCTCGATATCCTGGTAGTATTATAGCACTGAACCTTAAAATAACCTTTAATAATCGAAAAAGGTTCAAATCATTGGAGTGAGCTATGTCCGGTGGGATCAGTCGAGACGGCTGAACAGATGGAGATTGAACAGTCGCCAACTGGGAATGAAACGCTGAAACGCATTCTGGCGAAATCAAGGGTGCATTTTTCTGTGTGCCGGGTATGGCGCATATCTTGCTGATGAAAGAACGATCATGGTTATCTGCAGACAGGTATCGCGAAAGGCAAGCCATTGACAGGAATGCCAGAGGTGGGGGATGCCATGCAGCATGCAGCAAAGCAAAGCAAAGCATGGAGGTGCGCTCGAAAATTCAATTGACAGGAGAATGCGCAAAGAGTAAAATCAGTTAGGAAGATTGAGACGTTTGCCAAACTCAATCAACTATATTTTTATTTCAGGAAAGGAAGAGGTACCTTATGAGAAAACTTATTGCTCTTGTACTGTCTCTCTGTCTTGTCCTTAGCATGGCGGCATTCGCTTCTGCGGAAACGAAGACCGGCAGTGCTCAGGGCTTTGGCAGCGAGGTCAAAGTAGTGGTTACCGTTGAAGACGGGAAGATTGCCGCACTGGAAGTGGACGATTCCGGTGAGACATATCCTGTTGCCCGGGAAGACAGCGTTGAGAAAGTCATTGCCGCAATCGTTGAGGCGAACGGCACTGATGGTGTTGATGTGAACACCGGCGCGACGTTTACCGGCACCGCAATTGTGGAAGCGGTTAACAAGGCGCTCGCGGATGCAGCTGATGCACCTGCTGCTGAACTGGCGTTCACCGCAGGCGAATATGAAGCGACTGCTTACGGCTACAACGGGAATGTCACCGCAAAGGTTACTTTCTCTGAGAGCAAGCTCGAGAATATCGAGATCCTGAGCTCTACGGAGACTGCTCATGTCGGCGATGTCGCGTTTGACATCATGATTCCCGAGATGAAGGAAGCCAACGGCTCCGGCGTGGATGCTGTTTCCGGCGCAACCTTCACCAGCCGTGCACTGAAGAGCATCGTGAATGATGCTGCAGAGCAGGCAGGCTGCACCAATCTGGACGCCTTCAAGGCTGCCAAGGTTGAGCATGTAGCCGGGGATCCGATTGAGGAGACCTATGATGTGGTCGTTGTTGGTGCCGGCGGCGCGGGCATCGCAGCGGCAGCACAGGCTGTTCAGAACGGCAATACCGTACTGGTGATTGAAAAGAACGCGGAAGTCGGCGGCAACACGCTCGTTTCCGGTGGTCAGTTCCAGTCTGTAATGCCCTATCTGGTCTGGGATCCGGCAGATCCGGATGCTGAGACTGGCGTGTATGGCCATGATGGACAGACCTACTACAAGGTCAAGTCTGTAAATGGCTGCATCAAGGAGCTGAAGATGATCCTGAACTGGAATGAGGATGCCTTTGATGAGGCGTACTATCAGGACAATGAATTTGTCGCGGGCGATGCTGCTGAGCTCAGCAAGCATGGTGTTCATGCGGAATACCTGCCCGTTCTGCAGGATCTGAAGAAAGAAATCCAGGCTTATCTTGACTGGGCACAGCCCAAGCTGGATGCCGGTGTGGACGAGAGCCAGCTGGCACTGTTCTCCACCATCAATCTGCACATTTTCCAGACCTACTACGGCGGCCTGCGTCAGAGTGCTGACAAGACCCAGTGGATCTATGGCGATCTCGACCTGGTTCGCAACTTCGTAGAAGGCGGACAGGGCCTCAAGGAGTGGCTTGAGGATCAGGGCGCTCACTTCATCGAGGATACGCAGCCCACGCTGATCGGCGCACTGTGGTATCGTGAAAATGAGTATCTGCCGCAGGACGGCAACTGGGGCACCTATTTCGTTGGCCCGGTGAAGACCATTCTTGAAAACGAAGCCAACAAGATCATGCTGCGCACCGCTGCCACCGAACTGATCGTTGATAACGGTCGGGTAACCGGTGTCAAGGCTGTGAAGTATGACGGCACTGAGGTTACTGCGCATGCTGCCAAGGGCGTCGTACTGGCTACCGGCGGATATGCCAACAACATCGACATGGTTCTCGAGAACAATGTGTACTGGGATACCGCGTATCTGACTACCTCCACCAAGACCACCAACCGCAGCTCTCTGCAGGGCGACGGCATCAAGCTGGCTACTGAGGTCGGTGCTGCGACGACTGGTCTTGGATTCACTCAGCTGATGCCCATCTCCTGGGTGGACAACGGCAACCTGGCGTTTGGCGGCGGCAACTATGCCTGCTGGATCAACCCGACCACCGGCAAGCGCTTCGTTGACGAGGGTTCCGAGCGTGACGTGCTGAGCCTGGCAGAGTTCAGGAACGGCATCGTAAAGAACAATACCCCTGGCGTCTTCATTGAGTTCTACAATGCTGAGCAGAAGATCCCTGGACCGCCCACTGCACAGCTGCAGCCGGACGACTACACTGGCCGTTACTATCACATCAAGGGCACTGTGGATGCACTGACCACGCTGTTCGCAGATCCTGAGTTCGCGGGCGTCACTGCAGATCCTGCAACCGTGATTGAGACCATCAAGGCCTATGACCAGGCTGTTATGGGTCTGGGTGAGTATCCGGACGTTGGCAAGGGCATCGCTTCCCGTACCATCGGTAATGTCGGCAAGAGCGAAGACGGCAAATACCTGCCGGATACCTATGATCTGGAAGGCACCGATCTGATCGTTCGTCTGATGGCTCCCTCTACGCATCATACAATGGGCGGCGTTGTGGTCGACACCGAGCGTCACGTGCTGAATACTGCTGGCGAAATCATCCCTGGCCTCTATGCTGCGGGTGAGGTTACCGGCGGAATCCATGGCGGCAACCGTCTGGGCGGCAACGCAATCGTCGAGATCTTTGTCTCCGGCCGTACTGCTGCGAACACCATCGCTGCTGAGTAAGGTACCTGTTTCCGAAAGATTTCAGATAGTCCTGAGGGGCTGTGCAATGCACAGCCCCTCTTTTTATATACTTGGAGTGCCGCAAATCACGGCACTGGGAATTGCCGGGCACGGAGTCCTGCTGGTCAGATGTCATTGTCTGGTAAGCGGCATGCCGCGTCAGGTTGGTTGCAATGATCATGAAACTGCAGCGCCCCGCTCAGGATCCGGTGAACATGAAATCGATCCGAAGCATTCATGGATGCAGCAGCCTCCGCTGCTTCCTTCATTGTATTTCGTTTACTCAGGTGCGATGATAAAATCCACCTTTTCCATTCTGTCAAAGTCCCTTGAATTGTATTAAAAAAAACAGGATAATGAGTAAAACGTGGGGCATCTGGAACTATAGTACCGGAATTTGAAAAGGCAGACGACTCTGTGTGGGTGTTTTGGGATGAATGGGACTTATCCATCCGGAAAGGGAACCCGGGAGAACGCCCCTGGACTGGGAAGGGACATGTTTTCTGTAAGCTATTATTGCGTTTGAAAGCTCTGATGCAATGAACTTAAATATACGCAGGGATGATGGAGAACGTTTCCCTGCGAAAGAAACAAGGAGGATACTTGGATGGCAGATTTGAAGTCGATTATAAGGGCTCGCTATGGTGAGAATCACAGGATTACCGGCGAGTATAACAAGGATCTTGCGGTAAAGTGTATCAATGGCATGTTTGTTGGCGTAAAGGATGGAGATGTTATTGCGTACAAGGGCATTCCCTTTGTTGGTGAGCAGCCTGTGGGCAAGAACAGATTCAAAAAGCCTGTTCCCTTTGGGACGGATGAGGGCGTTTATGAGGCATATCATTTTGCCAAGGGCAGCCTTCAGCCGGAATCGCAGGATGATGCTGGAGCGCTTGCTGTAGTGGGTGAGGACTGCCTGTATCTGAATATCTGGACGAACGCGGCGAATACCGACAGGAAGAAACCGGTTATGATCTGGATTCATGGCGGCGGGTTTACCCAGGGAAGTACGGTCAATCCGCTGTATGAGGGCTACAATTTCGTGAGAGACAATAGTGAAGTCATTTTTGTCTCGATCGCCTACCGTCTGGGCGGTCTGGGCTTTATTCATCTGTCCCATCTGCCGGATGGCAAGGATTACCCGGATGCTCAGAATCTGGGACTCCTGGACCAGACGATGGCACTCAAGTGGGTTCATGAGAACATTGCTGCTTTCGGCGGAGATCCCGAAAACGTGACGATTTTCGGTGAGTCCGCCGGTGGCGGAAGCGTAACAATGCTGCCGCTCATCCCTGAGGCAAGGTGCTATTTCCGTCGTGTCATTGCGCAGAGCGGAACCCCCGTATTTTCGAGTTCTACGGAAGAGGCGATTGCAGCTACCAATGAGCTGCTTGAAGCACTTGGATGCAAAACAGTCGCAGACCTCTGTGCCTGCCCGGCAGAGAAGATTGCCGATACAGCCGGAACGATCCTTGCGCTTCGTGACTGGCCTGAGCGGGACGGCAAGCTCATTCCTTTGGACCCGTATGGCGCGTATCTCGATGGCGAGGCCAGGGAGATTGACATCCTTGAGGGCTGCAACAAAGATGAAATGGGACAGTTTGCCTGCTTCATGACGCCGGCCGGGTTTACTGAGTACTTCAACGCGCGCTATGACTACAGGTTCAGCACCATGACGGCTGAGGATGTGGAAAAGGCCAAGTCGTTTATGGACAATACCGCAGGAAACCGGTTCTTTAAGACGTTCAAGTTTGGAGATCAGGTGTTCTTCCTCGCGCCTGTATTCCGCATGTCTGAAAACCATACTGCTGCAGGCGGCAGGACCTATCATTACTATTTCCGGGTTGAGACCTCCAAACCCTATTTCCTTTCTGGACATGCTGCCGAGCTGCCGCCCGTGCTGAACAATCCTCAGGATACGTTCTTTACCGGCAGAGCGTATGACGATACGTTCAACCATACGATGCAGCGCATGTGGGTGAACTTTGCCAGGTGTGGCGATCCGTCACTGACGGCCGAGGAATCTCCCACCGGTGAGGCGATCCACTGGGATCTGTACAACGCTGAGACCAAGCCCATCATGGTATTCGACGAATTCAATATTCATCAGGGTACAGAAGGGGATTACGGTATTGTTGACTGGGAGAGGACTTATCCGCTGACGAAGTACTTCATCTTCTAAATCCGGAGCTCGATTTGGAAGATCCAACGGCAGATGGCGCAGAATCGGTGAACAACTGACCGCTGTGCCGGTGCTGGGGAAACAAAAGGGAGCCCCGTTGAAGGCAGAAACCAGGAAGAATTATTGCATCTGATCGGAATAAATAAAATGCAATGCGGGCCAGGCTCGCATTGTCTTTTTTCTGTGCTGAGGAAATCCTGCCAGGGAAGTACCTTTGTTCTCTTACCTGTTAATAAACTGGCCTTCGTATTCAAGGCTGTTCATCCGGTTTAGCTAAATAGGTATCTGCTACACTCTTGCTGATGACGGGGACAATAATATCGGAATCGTACGCATCAGTGATGATCGTGCCCGCAGGCATATCGAGCGAGCCATACGTGGCATAATCAAAGAACGCCGTAGTCTTTTCGATCATCTCGATCTCTTCTTGAGTGAATGAAGCACTGAGCTCTTTTTTGTTGGCATCCCTCTCC
>JAFSZW010000346.1 GCA_017458865.1 Clostridia bacterium | reverse complement strand
TTTCTTCCTGTGTCCGGCCCGATTGGAACGACCATCGGGATAGCCATCGGCGCGCTCATGATGCTACTCATCTGCATCAACTATCATGAGCTTGTCAACCGGTTTCCTGATGCAGGCGGCGCCTATTCCTATACCAGGCACGCCTTTGGCAGCGACTATGGCTTTCTGTGCGCATGGTTTCTCGTCCTGGCCTATTTCGTCCTGATCTGGGCAAATGCGACTGCGGTTCCGTTAATGGCACGGTATTTCATTGGGAATACGTTCCAGTTTGGATATCTGTTTTCGATTGCCGGCTATGATATCTATTTCGGTGAGGCGCTTTTGTCGATTTTTATGCTGGTCCTGACGGGTGCAATCTGTATTCTGAGAAAAAAGGGCGCTGCAGTCGTTGAGACCATCCTGGCATTTGTGTTCTTTCTGGGGATCCTGTTTGCCTATGCCTCGGCACAGCACAGCGGTACCGGTACGATTTTGCCTGCATTTGCTGCCGATAACACGCCCCCTTTCCAGGTACTGAGAATCATTGCCGTTGCACCATGGGCTTTTGTCGGATTTGAAGCGCTGTCCTATTCATCCGAGGAACTGAGGTTCCCCAAGAAAAGGACCGGCCTGATTATGATATCTGTCATCATCCTGTCTGCAGTCTGCTACATTCTGATGCTCATGCAGTCCGTGCTTGGCATTCCTGAGGGGTTTGGCAATTGGGCGGAATATGTAGGCACGCTTGATGAGCAGAGCGGTATTTGGGCTGTTCCTACAATTGCTGCAGCCTTTCAGAGTGCTGGAAGTATTGGATTCAGCCTCATTGGCATTACCATCTTTGCAGCCCTGTTTTCGACAATGCTGGGGGTCATGATCTGCCTCAGCCGCCTTCTGTATGCACTTGGCAGGGACGGCATTGGACCTAAGGCCTTCGGCAGGCTCAATGCGGACGGAGTACCGGAAAACACCATTTTATTCATCGTCCTGGTATCCCTGTTTATTCCATTTCTCGGGCGGACTGCCATCGGCTGGCATGTCGATATTTCCAACATCGGCATCGCAATTGCCTTCGGATACACATCTGCCTGTGCGTTTAAATTCGCCGAAAAAAGCCTGGTGAAAGTGACTGGTGTTCTGGGCATCATCATTTCAATAGGGCTTTCAGCGATGCTTCTTGTGATGCGGTATAACGCCGGCACCATCCTTTCTGAGGAAGCCTATCTGGTGCTGGCACTGTGGTGCATACTTGGATTCATCTTTTTCCGAATACTTCTCAAAAGAGATGAATCTCATCAGTTTGGCTATTCTCTGATCGTCTGGATTGCTCTGCTCGGCCTGATCTTCTTTATTACCGTGATGTGGGACCATCAGTCGACTCAGAAGATGGTAAAGGACACGGTTGACAGCATCAGCGACTACTATCATGGTATCTACGATCAGGTTGCGCCGGAACTGACTGAGCAGGAAATTGAGGCGGAACAGCAATTCCTCGAATCAAAGGAAAAGACCGCAGATCTGATTCAGCTGAATGGCAGCCTGATTCAATCAGGACTTATGATCATCACGCTCCTGATTCTGTTCAGTGTCTATTCCACGATGCGAGATCGGCAAATCCGGATCCAGAATGAGAAAGAGCTTGCCAATTCACAGAGCAGGGCAAAGAGCACGTTCCTTTCCAACATGTCCCATGATATCCGGACGCCGATGAATGCAATTGTCGGATTTACCAACCTGGCCATGCGCAATGTCGATGATCCTCAGAAAGTCCACGAATACCTGACAAAGGTTCAGGCATCCTCTGAGCATTTCATTTCGCTGATCAACGAGATCCTTGAGATGAGCCGGATTGAAAGCGGAAACGTGGAACTGAACGAACTGCCGTGCAGCCTCCCCGACATTTTCCACAGCACCGTCAGCCTGATCATCGAGCAGGTAGAGATTAAGCAGCAGAATCTGATGATGGATACGTTCAACGTAACGGATGAGGAAGTCTACTGCGACAAGCTGCGGCTCAGCCAGGTCCTGCTCAATCTGCTGAACAATGCGGTCACTTATACGCCTGCCGGTGGCGAGATCTCTGTACGGCTCATCCAGCATCCGGCGGACCGTGCCGGATATGCCTCGTATGAAATCCGTATAAAGGATAACGGGATTGGCATGTCACCGATCTTTGCAGACCGTGTCTTTGATTCCTTTGAACGGGAACAGAATTCGACGATGAGCAGGAACAACGGAATCGGTCTTGGTCTTGCCATTACCAAGCGTTTCGTTGAACTCATGGGCGGCACCATCAGCCTCAAAACGGCACCGGGCGAGGGATCTGAGTTTACTGTACACATCAGTTTCCGTCTGCAGGACACGCCGCAGCGAGACTGGCGCATTCAGAGCATCACAGGCCTTCGCACACTGGTTGTCGATGCTGATGCTGATTCCTGCAACAGCACTGCAGCGATGCTGGCGACGATGGGACTGAATCCCGAGATGACGCAAAGCAGCAAAGATGCTGTGCAGATGGCCAAGCAGGCAAAAGAAAACGGCAGCGAATACGGACTCTATCTGATTGACTGGCGGATGGCCAATATCAATGGCATAGAAACCGCACGCCGCATCCGGAAGTCTGCAGGCAATGATGTGCCAATCGTCATGACCACCTCCTACGACTGGCAGACCATCCGCGAGGCTGCACGAGCAGTCGGCATTCGCACATTCTGCGAAAAGCCGCTGTTCATGTCCGATCTGCATGATGTCCTGCTTCGCATCTTTGAGGGCAAAACAGAGCGGAAAGACCTGGCATCCAATCTGCCTTCTTACAAGGGAAAACGTGTCCTGCTGGTTGAGGATATCGAAATCAATCGTGACGTCGCCACGATGCTTCTCAATGATTATCAGATTGAGGTGGACTGCGTCACGAACGGTCAGGAAGCCGTAGAGCGCATCAGGACATCCAGTCCTGGCGCGTATGATCTGATCTTCATGGACATCCAGATGCCGGTCATGAACGGTTACGAAGCTACCCGCCAGATTCGGTCGCTTGAGGGCAATGCCCTTGCCACAGTTCCGATCATCGCCATGACTGCCAATGCTTTCGAGGAAGATCGTCAGATGGCTATTGAGTGCGGAATGAACGATCACATTGCCAAGCCAATTGATGTGAAGATTCTCGAAGCTGCTCTGAAGGATCTCTTTGGTCCCGGCAGGTAACTCGCTTTACAGATTCATCTATTCACCGGGATGGAACAATGCGTTCCATCCCGGTGGACTTATCTGAATCAGAAAGGAACAGACTATGCACTATAACTTTTACGGCGCATCCGATGCCAAAGTGAAGGATCCGGTCTATGGACTGACGCCCTGTGACTATTACGACCTGCTCTCAGATATCTGGTGTGCCGAAACCTGCGCACCACGGATGCGGGCGAACTGGTCATCCGAAAACCGGACACTGGGTCAGTGTTCCATCACCTCCTTTCTCATGCAGGACATCTTCGGTGGCCGCGTCTATGGTGTCCCGCTCGGAGATGGCAACTTCCATTGCTTTAATGTTGTCGACGGTTGCTGCTTTGACCTGACCAGTGAACAGTTTGGCGATACGGTTCTCTGTTATGACAACTGTCCTGAACAGTTCCGTGAGGTACACTTCGCCAAAGCTGAAAAGCAGGAGCGGTATCTGCACCTCAAAGCCCGGCTGCTTGAGGCACTTGCCGCGCGCAGCTGATTTAAGACAAGCCCCATCAGAGCATCTGTCACCTCGGCGAAATACCAGGATTCGATATTCCCAGGCTCGCAAACCGTATCGTCGAACTAATGCCGATCTGACTGGAAGGGGACAGCGTTTTATCTGATAATCAGCACGGATTGCCCGGATAAGCCAGATTCCCATAAACCTCTTTTCCAGTGCACAGAATCAGCCTGACATCTATTCACCCAA
>JAFSZW010000345.1 GCA_017458865.1 Clostridia bacterium | reverse complement strand
TCTCCGCGGTCTCCTCGCCAATCTGGAAGTGAGACTGATAGTGGCCGTTTTCCTCAACCTTTTCTGTTTTCTCCATGGTACGGACGGCTTCCAGGATCTCCTCACGGTTCGCGGCCCAGCTCTTCTGGAGTTCAGCAAAGGTCGCGCCGCCCTTGAGTACAGCCTGACGATCGATCAGCTCAGCCAGAGCAGGATTCGTCATCATCGCATCCACAGCCTCGCCCAGTGCCGTCGCATAGGCTTCGCTGCGCAGCTTTACCTCAAGCGCACCGTCCACTTTTTTTGTATCAAGAATATATTCCGGCTTGAAATAGCTGGCAAAATCAACTGCTGCAAAGAGCAGGGTAGCCTCATCGGCCTCCGCCTGCTGAGCGGCCATGGAAGCCAGCACGGCCGCCTTCGCGGCAGCCGCTTTCAGCTCAGCCTCGGTCGGAACCGCCTCCGCAGGAATGCTCTTCACCGCATCGTTCACAATTTCATCCAGCTCGGTGACAATGTCTTTAATCACGGTGACAACCGCCGCATACGGCAGCTTTGTTACCGAACCATCGGCATCCACATACACTTCCTTTGGGGTCAGCTGAATGTGGCTCGCCTCGGTCCCGTCATTGCGGGCAACCAGGTGGACGTTATTCCCCTCCGTACGGATAACGACATCGGAAACCTTGTCGCCTTCCTGAGCCTGCAGGGCAATATCCTGTTTGGCAAAATCGGTTTCTTTCAGAAACGCATTCAGTACGTTGGTTTTCTCAACCGGCTCTGCAAAAGCGCTCACCATCGTGAAAACCATCATCATGACCAGTAAACTGGAAATCAGTTTTTTCATAGGTAATTCTCCTTTCAGCATTCTTCATTTGCTGCCAGACAGCATGCCTCATTATATGCGTTTTCCTGCGCAGATCAAGAAAATGTGTCAGATTGTCAAGCTTTCTTATCTTTATCTGTCTGATTCCATCAGCCGTTGCGCTCCGTGTCTCTTCTAACCATTATCCGGGGTTACGGGGTGAAACGCCATTTCATTGTAAACGTATGGAGTTTTCATCAATCAAGGAAGAAAGCGCAATTCCATCATAAGCATTCGACTTATCGTTTGGATGAGGTTCCAGCCCAATTTGAACAATTATGCTCCGACATTTTCTAATTATATTGCCATTCTCCCCGTCTCTTCGACTGCTTCAAGCCTCCTGTTCCGTTCTTCCGTACTTAGTTTCATTTCATCCTCCAGCATCTCAGCCAGATAACTTTCACTCATACAATGCAGGTCAGCCACACCTTCTTTAATTAACACGTAGGAAGACGAATGATAAAAATCATCCAATGCCTCCTCGATGGTTTTTCCTGTACGTTTTGCATATTCCTTTACAATTCTGGCATACTTCATCTGCAGAAGTACCGGATTCGCTTTCATAAACGTTCACACCCTTCGTATCGCAGATACTTGTCAATCATAGCCTGTGTTCTGAAGCAAATTTGCAAATTAGGTCTTTCATACCTCAGAAATCAAGCCGCCCAGCTTTTTGCCTGCGCAAAGAGAGGCGTTGTATAAAACCCCTTTCCATAATCCACCCGCTCTCTGGAATGAAAAACATCCGGATTCTTTATCGCTGAGGTGGATCCATGATAGAGAATCATGCTACTGCAATTCCTTTCATTTCAAGAGCATTAAGAATGTCATCTATGATGTACTCCTTATCCTGCGTATGCAAAGCATCATAGCTTGGAACGATGTATTCCCGAAGGAGATCTGTTTTCTTCGTCAGCAAGTCATACGTATCTCTGGGATTCATATCCATTCTCTGAGCCAAATTTTCAATACAGAAGATGGAAAACTCCAGCACTTTTTCCGACATATTCATCATCCCCTTTCCATTTTTAATTTTACTCCAGCAAGAATCAGTACAAATTCCGAATTCATCAAAAACAGCGAACGAAACAACATGAAGTATGAAGGAGCTTCAACTTGCCTGACCATTGTTCCGATCACCGCCGCCCAGGGTGGATCCCAGGTGTTGTGTCGGGCTATGTCCTATCGTGGAAATGTCCTCAGATCATATGTAAAAAATCCGAACCCCCGGCAGCCGGCCTCAGGTTCGGATTTTTCATTTATGGTGGAGCATAGGAGATTCGAACTCCTGACCCCAACACTGCCAGTGTTGTGCGCTACCAACTGCGCTAATGCCCCGAACGCATGCCATTATACTGCTGACCCTCCATCAGTGTCAATACCTATTTTCAAAAAAATGGATTTTGTTTAATCTTAACAAAATCCATTCCTTTGAAATAGTTGAATATGACACCTTGCTTTGAAACCTGTCAATAGGCTATATTGGATGTCGCCACATAACCAACGCTGTTGTCGATCAGCACCAGACACACTTTGTCACCGGAGGAGAGCAGCTTACCCGTCTTCCCTGCGCTGTACGTGGTTTTCAGCTGAGTCATCCCGGAATCATTGTAGACAGAAATCGCGCCTCCGGTTGAGACAAGGGTGATCTCACGAACATTGGACGTCGTTGACTGCTGAGTATTGTTCGCAGGCGCCGGAGCAGGATTAGCCGGGGCCGGATTGGCCGGAGCTGAATTGACAGGCGGCGGAGCGACTGGCTGAGACTGCTGGTAATATGGAATTGGTGTGGGCGTAATGGTCGGCTGCTGGTAATAGTTGATGCCAGAGTAATAATCAGGTGCCGACGTAACCGTTGCCGGCGGCAGATAGTTGCCGTTGAAACTGAGGTAACGTGTCATCATATATCCATGCTTGGTACCGACATACACCTCACACCAGGTATTGCCCTTGTAAACCACACGGACCTTTGTCCCGTTCTTGTACTGTCCAAGCGAGCGGCTGCTCTGCGAGGCAGATGCCCGCAGATTCAATACCTGTGTGCTCCTCGGGTTATTTACATAGGCTGTTGTATATGAGGTGGACGTGTTGCTGCTGTAGTTGCTGGATTTGCCGGTTCCCGAGAGATAACTGGTGGACATGAAGCCCGTCAGGCCGCCGCCGGAGATCCAGTACCAGTCTGTCCCCTTGAGGAGCACGTTTACCTTTGTTCCTGAACTCAGAGAACCTATGGAGCTGTAACTGAAGGACGGACCGCTGCGGACATTCACCTTACCGCCATTGCGCGTCACAACCGTAGCCGTATCTCCGCTGCGGGTGATGAGCGAGTCATGCATGTATCCCTGATATGTGTTTCCGTAAACGGAGACGGAAACATAATTCCATTCATAGGAATCGTCCAGTATGGAGATGCTGGTACCAGATGTCACCTGCGTAATAATTGGGCTGCTGAGAGACGGACCGCTGCGCAGATTGACATACCCTCCCTGCGCATACTTGACAATGCCGTAGCTCTGATTGCTGGTAAACGTGAGATAGGTTCCATACATGTATCCGGTACGTCCATCCGGTGTCGAGACAGGATACCAGCCGTTTATGGGCTGTCCCAGCAAATGTATCCAGGTTCCGCCCCTGTACTGTCCGAGGCTCGCACTGGATGACGTTGGGCTCTGACGCAGATTGAGCCTGCCATTGGTCACGATAGCATACTCATCTGCCATCGCAAGACAGGACAGCATCAGGAAAAGCAAAAGAGAGAGCAGAAGTGCAAGTTTCTTTTTCATCATGATCTCCACACAAGCAAAAAATAAGGATTTCTACCTTACAGACGTTCCCGGAAAAGAGAATTATCCCCATAGGCTATTTCTTTTTCCTGACCAATAGTATATCATGAGTACATGCATTTCGCTATGGTTTCTGCACAATTTTTATCTGAAAGTCTGAACAGGGACAGAACTTATGCGTATTCTTGAACACACTGTCACTGAAAGAGAACAGGGACAGATTCTGAGGAGCCTTGTTCCAAAGGTTTTTCATCTCAGTACTCACGCCTTCCGTCGTCTCAAGGTTCAGGGCGGCATCCGGGTAAATGGTGAGGCCAGGCATGTATCCTGCCAGGTCTGTGCCGGGGATTCCATCACAGTTCATCTGCTCAGTGAAACCGTATCACCGGAGCTTAAAGACACGATTAACGCTGTATCCGGAAAAACGCCGGATGAAAGCCTCATCCTGTATATGGATGAAGATCTCCTGATCGCCGACAAGCCTGCTCCATTACCCACTCTGCCCGGGAAATTCACCGGCATTACGCTGCGTGAACGGCTGGCTGATACACTCGGCCTTGATGTCGGTGCATCCTATCATCCGGTAAACCGGCTGGACAAGGGAACCAGCGGGCTGCTGTGCATCGCAAGGCATGACCATGCGCAGCATCTCCTGACACAGTCGCTGCATACCGGTGAATTTGTGAGGGAGTATCTGGCGGTTACAGAGGGTATCCCATCGCCTCCTGCTGCACGCATTGACCTGCCTATAGCCCGTGCGGGCAGCGGCGCAAGACGGATCATCCGTGCGGACGGCAAGCCGGCCATTACTCATTATGATTTGTTATATGCCGAGTCCGAAACAGGCCGCGCACTGGTGCGTCTGAACCTCGAAACAGGGCGAACACACCAGATCCGGGTCCATCTGGCAGCAATTGGCTGTCCCATTGTAGGCGACTACCTGTATGGGCAGGAACATCCGGACCTCAGGGATCGCTTTGCACTGCATTCTGCGCATCTCCGATGCCGGCAGCCCATTACCGGTGCTGTGATTGACATCATCGCACCCTTCCCGGATACGCTCGCCGGGCTGTTTGCCCGCCCGGAGGCTGCAAAAGCGTCCATCCGGTTCGAACAGAGTACGTAAAAAGCACGGGATTCCAACCGTTTCGGGCAGAATCCCGTTTCTTATTTGCTTGTCAAAAACGCTCGTTGTACTCTTTCTGATCCTGCATTGCCCGGGCGGTGTTGCAATCAAGTCAGTGATGGCCCTGGTATCGAGGCATATCGCCGATTCTTAACCTTCCTTTCACATGACTGTCTTATTAGGCGCTTATGACAATTCCACATAGTCTCCTCCTCTGTAACAATAATCTGGCCGCAAAAAACGCGTTGGAAATCCAATGTTTTCCAACACGTTCATCACTTATAGTGGAATTATCAGGTATTGTTTGTATTCCTGTTCATTCCAGGATTGTTCACCACGCCAGTTATTCTGCCTGTTTTTCCTTATTCGTTTTCTACCAGTGTTCTGCCCATCATGACGCCCATGGCTGAGGCCATCATAAGGCCGCGCGTCCAGCCTGAGGAGTCACCCAGGCAGTGGAGGCCCTCAACGCTCGTATGGAGATTCTCATCCATCCGTACCCGGTTCGAATAGAACTTGAGCTCGGGTGAGTAGAGCAATGTCTCGGGCGCTGCGAATCCCGGCACCACGATATCCATTGCCTGGATGAAATTGATGATGTTGATCATCGCGCGGTACGGCATGGCAGCAGTGATGTCACCGGCAACAGCATCCGGCAGCGTAGGCCTGACGTTGGACCTTGCCAGTTCCTGTTCCCACGTCCGCTTTCCGTCCAGGATGTCACCGAAACGCTGGACCAGAATGTGACCGTTACCCAGCATGTTCGTCAGCTCGCCCACCTTCTGCGCGTAGGCGATGGGCTGGTTGAACGGCACTGAGAAATTGTGCGAGCACAGGATGGAAACATTCGTGTTTTCGCTCTTTTTGTCCTTGTAGGAATGTCCGTTGACAACCGCCAGGTCATTATCATAGTTCTCCTGACTGACAAAGCCGCCCGGATTCTGGCAGAACGTCCGCACCCGGTTCTTGAACGGCTTTGGATAGCCGATCAGCTTGCTCTCGTAGAGCACCCGGTTTACTTCCTCCATGACCTCATTCCGGCACTCGACGCGCACGCCGATATCGACCGTTCCCGGCTGATGTGCAATGTTATGCTCTGCACAGAGACGTTCAAGCCAGTCTGCACCGCGGCGTCCAGTTGCAACCACTGTATGCCTTGCCCGAATCTCCTGCGTTTCGCTGCCGCGCCTCAGGGAGACGCCCAGACAGGTTTCATTCTCGATGATCAGATCCTCGCACTCCCAGCCGAAAATCAGCTCGACACCATGCTCCTCCAGGTAATGCTGGATGGATGCATAGAGGGACTGCGCCCGCTCCGTCCCGAGATGACGGATGGGACAGTCGACCAGCTTGAGGCCTGCCTGAATGGCACGTTTGCGGATTTCACGGACATCCTTCTCGTTCCCGACGCCCTCCACATGGGTATCCGCGCCGAATTCGAGGTAGATCTTGTCCGTGTAGTCGATCAGCGCCTGTGCCTTGTCACGGCCAACCAGGTCCGGGAAGCTGCCGCCCACCTCACAGGAAAGGGAAAGCTTCCCATCCGAAAACGCACCGGCACCCGAAAAGCCTGTTGTTATATGACAGTAGGGACGGCAGGATACGCAGTATCCGGTCTGCGACTTGGGGCAGCGCCGCTTTTCAATTGGCTGTCCCTTTTCAACGATGGCAATCTGACTGTGACTGCCATTTCGAATCATCTCAAGTGCCGTAAATATACCCGCCGGACCGGCACCGATAATCACTACATCTTTATTCATGAGTTCTTCCCTGTTTAGTAAGTCATATGAACTGTTCCAGCAGCGCAGACATCAGGTCTCACCTGTTCCTGCCGCCATTGCCGCGGTTTCTGTCCTGAGGCGCCGCATTCCAGCGGTTCTGCCGGTTTGCGCCAGCCGGGTTCTGGCCGTTTCCGTGGCCCTGACGGTCTGCACCGGACGGATTCTGGCCGTTTCCGCGGCCCTGACGATCCTGCGCGCGGCCGTTCTGTCTGGAACCACCCTTATCCTTGTTGCCGTCCTCCACCATGGTCAGGGAAATGCGGTGCCGCTGCACATCCACAGCAAGAACCCAGACATCCACGATGTCGCCAACCTTGACCACCTCACTGGGATGGGCAATAAACCGCTTGGCCATCTGGGAAAGATGAACCAGTCCATCCTGATGGACACCGATATCCACAAACGCACCAAAGTCAGTAACGTTGCGGACCGTACCCTTAAGCTTCATGCCTGCCTTGAGGTCTTCCATGTTGAGCACGTCCGTACGGAGCATGGGGGCCGGCAGTGAATCACGCGGATCGCGGCCCGGGCGCTCAAGTTCCTTCGCGATATCGCGAAGCGTCGGCACACCGATATCAAGTTCCCTGGCCAGCCTGTCCAGTCCGGTCTGTTCCACTTTTGCGTAGAAACCCTCTATGCCGCTTCCGATGTCCTCATTGCTGACCTGCATCCGCTCAAGGAGCGCACGCGCGACCGGATAGCTCTCCGGATGCACAGCTGTCGCATCCAGCGGCTCCTTGCCGCTGACACGCAGAAATCCGGCGCACTGCTCAAACGCCTTGGGCCCGAGCTTGCTGACCTTCTTAAGATCCGTGCGCGACTTGAATCCATTTTCATCGCGGTAGGCAATGATGTTCTGGGCAATCGTGTCATTGATGCCCGCCACATGACGAAGCAGCTCCACGGATGCCGTTTCAAGATCCACACCGACGGAGGAGACGCAGTCCTCAACAACGCCCGAGAGGGCCCGTTCAAGCTCAGCCTGCTTGAGGTCGTGCTGATACTGGCCTACGCCGATCGCTTTCGGATCAATCTTGACCAGCTCTGCGAGCGGATCCTGCATGCGGCGTGCAATGGAGATCGCGCCGCGCTCAAGCACAGTATAATTAGGAAGTTCCTTCGCCGCGTTCTCGGATGCTGACCAGACACTGGCGCCCGCCTCGTTGACGATGGTGTAGGACACGCCGGGCAGTTCCGGCAGAAGCGAGGCCACAAACTGCTCGCTTTCCCTGGATGCCGTGCCGTTTCCGATGGAGATCGCAGTGACCTTGTGCCTGCGGCACATGTCGATGATCATCCGCTTCGCCATCTCCTTGCGGCGATCCTGACCCGGCAGTGTGAAATAGGCGATGCCGGTTTCAAGCACGCGGCCGGAGGCATCTACGACTGCCAGTTTGCAGCCATGCTGGTAACCCGGGTCCACACCAAGGGTTACACGGCCGCGGATGGGCGGCTGCATAAGTAGCTGGCGCAGATTGTCCGAGAAGACGTGAATGGCGCCCTCATTGGCGCGATCCGTCAGCTCGTTCATCAGCTCGCGGTCCAGGGACGGCTCAATCAGGCGGTCCCAGGAATCCTCAGCTGCCAGGCGGACCTGATCGCTCGAGGGGCAGTCATGTTCCACATAGTGTCCCTCAATAATCTGTTCTGCGCTGGGCGCGCTGACCTCGACCGAGACCCGCAGGAATCCTTCCTTCTCACCGCGGTTCAGCGCCAGGATGCGATGATTGGCTGCCTTGAGCACCGGCTCGCTGTAATCCTCATACTGCGCATAGATCTCCGCCGTGCGTTTCGTGTTCTGGATTCCCTCCTCATTCTCCTCTGCCTCAGGCTCCGCTTCCTTCGCCTTTTTCCTGGACGCCGCAGACTCCTTCTTTTCTATCTTCTTGCTGGTCAGCTGACCTGTCCGGCGGACAAAGGCACGCAGCTCAGAGCGCACATCCGCATCATCCGCGATGATTTCAGCGATGATGTCCCGTGCCATGGCAAGCGCCTGCTCCGGCGTCTCAACTTCCTTCTCCGCGTCGACAAAGGCTGCTGCCAGTGCCATGGGATCGTCCGCCGCGTTCTGGCGCATGAGCATCTCAGCCAGCGGCTCAAGGCCCTTCTCACGGGCCACGGTCGCGCGGGTTCTGCGCTTTGGCCGGTAGGGCAGGTACAGATCCTCAAGCACTGC
>JAFSZW010000344.1 GCA_017458865.1 Clostridia bacterium | reverse complement strand
GAGGATACCTATGATCTTGCAGCCAGTCTGGCCATTGACATCATGGACAGGACGTCTGCCCTGGTCCTGCCGGATTACTCTGTCATAAACATCAACTACCCGATGACGGACAGGGCGCTCGGCGTTAAGGCAGTCCCGCTTCGCCTGACCCGGTATGACGATTACTACGTCGAGGTCAGGCTCAGGGACGGGCGGACAGGGTACCGGCTTGAGGGCAGTATGGTGCCGATTCCAGAGCCGCAGGAGGATGACTACTCCTGGCTCTCAAGGGGATATGCCACTGTGACCGTTCTGACGCATGAGATGACGGACAGGGAAATGACCACGCAGATACGCGCACTTGTCGAGTGATTTGGGAGAGCAGGCAAGGCCAAAAGATTCCAAGCGCATCTGTCCTGCCAATAGATGCACAGTCGTTTGCATTTATCCGGCATTTTGGCCGTATACTGGTGGCGGTTTCTTGCAAATCGTCCGGGGATTTGGTACTATATCTGTAGTTTACGAAATGAGGTGCAGTTGGGTTAAATGCAGGAAAATTTGCAGGAACTGTTGAGACATCTGAACCAGTCCGGGAAACGGCTGAGCAAGAGCCACAAAAAAATTGCGGAGTATATCGTTGAGAACTACAGCAAGGCGGTTTTCATGACGGCCAGCACGCTCGCTGAAAAGGTTGGTGTCAGTGAATCGACGGTTGTCCGGTTTGCTGCGGCAATGGGATATGACGGGTATCCGCAGATGCAGAAAGCGCTCCAGGAACTGGTCCGGCACTGGCTGACCGCTGTGCAGCGGTTTGAAATGGCGACGGATATCGGTCCCGGTGAGGTGCTCAGTACGGTGCTCAATGAGGACATGCAGAACATCAAGACGACCATAGGCGAGATAGATGCAGCGACGTTTGATGTGGTTGTCCAGCGGATATCGGCAGCCCGCACGATCTACGTCATGGGTCTCAGATCTGCAGCCCCGATTGCCCAGTTTCTCTGTTACTATCTGAACTTTATTTTTGACAATGTCCGCATTGTCTCTGAGGCCAGCGGCGATGTGTTCGAGCAGATATCGAGGATTAACGAGGAAGATCTGCTGTTTGCCATCTCATTTCCGAGATATTCGACCAGAACGCTTGAGGCCATGAACTTTGCGCGCAACCGCGGCGCCGTGGTGGTCGGCCTGACAGACGGCCCGATGTCCCCGATCTTTCAGGCCAGCACGCTCTGCCTGACAGCGAGAACGGATATGGCCTCGTTTGTCGACTCCATGGCAGCGCCGCTGTCGGTCATTAACGCCCTGATTGTTGCCCTTGGCCTGTGCCACCGGGAGGAACTTTCAGAACATTTCCAGCTTATGGAAGGAATATGGGATGAATACAGAGTATACGTCGGCAAAGACAAGGAATGATGTAATCATACTGGGAGGTGGCGCTGCCGGAATGATGGCGGCGCTCTTTTCAGCAAGGGACGGCGCAGACACGCTGCTCCTTGAGCAGAACGAAAAGCTGGGCAAGAAGCTGTATATTACCGGAAAAGGGCGCTGCAATCTCACCAATACGGCGGACCTGGATCAGTTTCTGCGCGAGGTGCCCAGAAACGGCCGGTTCATGCTTTCCTCTCTGTCACACATGGACCACGAGACGGTGACAAAGCTGTTTGGCGACCTGGGCATGCCGACAAAGGTGGAGCGCGGCGGACGCGTTTTCCCGGTCAGCGATAAGGCCAGTGATGTGACCCGGGCACTGAAACGGGGCATGGATGAGGCCGGTGTAAAGGTGCTGACGGGCGTCAGAATCGTCCGGATTGAGCGTGAGTCCTGCGAGGAAAAAAGCGGGTTTATCCTTGAGGCAGAGGACGGGACCCGGTATGCCTGCCGTGCGCTCATCATCGCAACCGGCGGCGCTTCCTATCCGTCTACAGGATCGACCGGGGACGGGTACCGGTTTGCGGAGGCCTTTGGGCACAGGGTATTCCCGCCCCAGCCATCCCTGGTCGGCATGAACATGGATTCTGACTGGCATGAGCGCCTGCAGGGGCTGACCCTTAAAAATGTCCGCATCACGGCCAGACAGGGCAAGAAAGTGCTCTACAACGAGATGGGCGAACTGCTCTTTACGCATTTTGGCATCTCTGGCCCGCTGATCATCGAGCTGAGCGCGCATCTCCTGGATCATTACGACGAGGCCAGGGTCGTCCTGAACATCAAGCCGGGCATGACGAGCGAGGAGGTCGACAAGCGCCTGCTTCGCGAGTTCTCGGAAAATCCAAGAAGGCAGCTGAACAATGTACTCGGCAGCATGCTGCCGGCCCGGCTTGCCGGGCTGTTCCCGTCCATGTGCGGCCTTGCGCCGGATATGCTCTGCAGCGAGTGCACGCGCGAGGACCGGAAAAAGCTGCGCCTGATGATGACGGACATGGTCCTGCCGATCACCTCGCCGCGGTCTCTGGATGAGGCAATCATTACGCGAGGCGGCGTGGATGTGAAGGGCGTAGCCCCCGGCACCATGATGAGCAAGCAGGTCCCCGGACTGTTCTTTGCCGGCGAGGTGCTGGATGTGGATGCGCACACGGGCGGCTTTAACCTGCAGATTGCCTGGTCGACCGGTTCACTGGCCGGGCAGTGTGCAAGCATATATCTGAGACACAATCCGGAGGTGAAGTGATTGGATCTTCGATTTGAAAAGAACCGGCGCAGATACGAATCAACTGCCAGGCTGCTGCTGCTCATGGCAATGGAAGACCTTGCCAAGGGGGCGACGATCCGGTTTGAGCACAGTCTGGGCATAGGCATCTATCTGACTGCTGAGGGCATGATGCTCTCCACCACCAAGCTTCGCCGCATTGAGGACAGGATGCGGGAGATTGCGGCAAAGGATCTGCCCATTGAGCAGGAAGCCTGGCCGCTTGAAAAAGCGATATCCTATTTCACCGAAAAGGGCCGGATGGATACGGTGCGCCTGCTTGAGGGGCACAGGGGGGACACGGTTCTGATGACCGTCTGCAATGGGTTTGTGGACTTTCTGTGCGGCGAGACGGCAGAGCGGACGGGCGATATTTCCGGTTTCTCACTGCGTCTTTTCTATCCGGGCATGGTCCTGATCCTCAAATCCATGAGCCAGGTGCTGGCCATGGGCGACTTCAAGGACCGTCCAAAGCTGACCCGCGCCTACACCGAATCGGAGGCCTGGGAGCGCATTTCGAACTGCGTCAATGCGGCAGACCTCAATGATATTATCCGCGGCGGCCGGGTCCGGGACTTTATCCGCGTCAGCGAATCCATTCAGAGCCGCGCCATTACGAGCATTGCCGAGGAGATTGCAGATCTCGGATGCCGGGTCGTGTTTATTGCCGGGCCGTCATCCAGCGGCAAGACGACGTTTGCCAACCGCCTGGCGATAGAGCTCAAGGTCAGCGGGTGCAATCCCATCCCGATCTCCCTCGACAATTACTACAAGAACCGGGTGGATATTCCCATTGGGGAAAACGGAAAGCCGGATCTTGAGAGCCTTGAGGCCATTGATTCCGAACTGTTCAATGACCAGCTCCTGGAGCTGCTGCAGGGCGGCGAGGTGGAGATCCCGCTGTACTCCTTTTACACCAAGAACCGG
>JAFSZW010000031.1 GCA_017458865.1 Clostridia bacterium | reverse complement strand
ACGCGGCTGTAGAACGTTCCGTCCGGATAGACGATAACGACGGGCCCTGCTTCGCACAAGCCGAAACAGCCGGTACGAATGACCTTGACTTCCTTCTCAAGACCATTCTCAGCAAGTTTCTCATTAAAACGCTCGATCAGCGTTGCGGAACCAGAGGATGAACAGCCGGTACCACCGCAGACCAGCACATGTGCGCGATATATTTCCATGAATGCATCCTCCGAATCAGTTCTTTTCAGCCGCGCCGATGGTGTACTCCTCTACCGGACGGCCATTGACAACGTGCTCCGCCACAATGCGCGGAACCATTTCAGGCTTCACATGGACGTAGGTAACCTTCTCCTGGCCGGGCAGGATGACATCGACCATGGGCTCAAGACGGCACATACCAATGCAGCCGGTCTGGGAAACGGTTACATGAGCCAGCTTCCGCTTGTCAATTTCGTCCATAAAAGCGAGCATGACCGGACGGGCACCGGCAGCAATTCCGCAGGTTGCCATGCCGATGACAACACGAGTGGTCTCACCCTTCTCCTCTTTGCGCAGGTTGATGCGTGAAAGGGTCGCCTTGCGGATTGCTTCAAGTTCTGCCATTGATTTCATTTCATGATTCCTCCCAAAATTGGTTGAATTTCTTCGTCAAGAGATTCCCGTATCCATTGCACGACACTGGGTTCTGCCAGAGAGACACCTTCGAGCACCGGCCGGATTTCTTCGGTCGAGAAGGTCATTTCGCCAGCCGGACCTGAACACTCGATTGAGAACTCAGGCTTATCCGGACTACCCATGATAATGGACGCCATCGTGGAGGCCAAGTCTCCCAGGGGCAGACAGTCAATTGAACTGGTCACAAAGTAGGCACAGATATCTGTCCCCTCGCCGACCTTGCTCTCAATATCCACATGTCCGCCGGACTGCATCGCGTTCTGCATCAGCAGCGGAATGCCGAGTCCGACTTTCCGGGTCGTCCGGGTTGTGGTAAAGGGGCTGCGGACACGGGCCAGGAACTCCTCATCCATGCCGCATCCATCATCCCGCACACCCATCTCAAGGACACCGTCCTTATCCAGATGGAAGCGGATGTCGACGTGGTCTGCGCCAGCTTTTACACTGTTCTGCACAATGTCAAGCAAATGCAAGGAAATCTCTTTCATCTCTTATCCTCAGTCTTTGGCCTTGTACTTCTCGATGATGGCCGGAACAGCATCCGGCGTCAGACGGCCGTATACTTCGCCGTTGATCATCATAACCGGTGCCAGACCGCAGGCGCCGAGGCAGCGGGTGGCTTCGAGAGTGAACTTGCCGTCCGGCGTGGTGCCGCCGACAGGAATCTCCAGAACTTCGGACAGCTTGTCCAGAACGCTCTGGCTTCCCTTGACATAGCATGCTGTGCCAAGACAGACGCTAATCAGATATTTTCCCTTTGGATGCAGAGAGAACTGCGCGTAGAAGGTAGCAACGCCGTATACTTCGCTCAGCGTGACACCGAGGCCCTCAGCGATAAACTTCTGTACATCCTCTGATACACATCCAAAAATCCCCTGTGCTCCCTGCAGAACAGGCATCAGGGCTCCGGGCTGATTCCGATGGGAATCAATGAGCTCCTGCAATTGAGCAAACTTTTCCTTGGACTGATCCATGAGATTCTTAAACCTCCTTACAATATAACCGCTTGGTGCTATCAAGCCGTCATTGATTATAACACAGAAACAGGACATTGTATATATTTTAACAATCTCCCTGCAAATTTTATTCGCGAAAATCCGTGAAATTCAGTCAATTTCTACAGCCACGCCCCGCCGGAGGCGCAAAAAAATCCGAATGCGGTTCATTGCGTCCGGATTTCCTAAATCACAGTAACTTACTGGGAATTCGGTTTT
>JAFSZW010000343.1 GCA_017458865.1 Clostridia bacterium | reverse complement strand
GGATTGTGTTTACACCGGAAATGCTTGAGGAGATCAATGCGCAGATAGATCATCTCTGCACGCTGAGGTTTCGGAAAGACGATCTTGACTATCTCCGCTCCATCCGGTTTATCAAGCAGGACTATGTGGAGTTCCTGCGCCTGTGGCATCCCATCCGGGATTATGTTACGACCAGGCTGTCGCCGGACGGCACGCTGCACATTGTCGTGAGCGGGCCGCTGTTTTCCGCCATGCAGTTTGAGATCTATCTGCTTGAAATCGTCAATGAAGTGTATTTCAGGATGAAGTATGACTATGAACTGCTGAAACAGAGCGCAAAGGAACGCCTGGACAGCAAGATTCAGGCATTTCAGAGCGGAAAGTACACGTTCCGCTTTGCGGAATTCGGTGCGCGCCGCAGGCTGAGCTTTGAATGGGAGGATGAGGTTGTCCGCCGCCTGGCTGAGGAGACAGATAACTGCGTCGGCACGTCCAATGTCTATCTGGCATGGAAACACAATCTGACACCAATTGGCACCTATGCACATGAGTATGTACAGATGTACCAGGGCATAGATTCCATCCCGCTGGCGTATACCAATCACTACGCGCTTGAGGACTGGTACAATGAGTACAAGGGCGACAATGGTACGGCGCTGACGGACACGATTACAACGGATCTGTTCCTGCTCGACTTCAACCGCTCCATGGTCAACAACTTCAGTGGTGTCCGCCATGACAGCGGGGATCCGTTTGAGTGGGGCGAAAAGATCATCCGGCATTACAAGAAGTACGGCGCAAATCCGCTGCACAAGACGCTCCTGTTCAGCGACAGTCTGAACTTTGACAGGGCTCAGGCAATCTATGACCGGTTTAAGGACCGGGTCAAAGTGGCATTTGGCATAGGGACATACGTTTCCAACGACACGTGCGAGGAGCCGCTCAATATCGTCATCAAGCTGCAGACGGTCAATGGACGCTCCGTGGCCAAACTCTCAGACAATCCAGGGAAGGCCATGTGCCGTGATATGGAATACCTGGATTACCTCAAGCGCTCTGTCAATTTCCGCCTGCAGCGGGAAAGGGATACAGAGCACTGAACCCGGCATGTGTCTGCAGTCTGTCCGCGCCCGCGGACAGACTGCAGATACATGTCTTGGTGAGATCATGTGGACAAGGAACCAGATGGATGAAACAGAAAGATGATTTTTACAGCCGCCTGATCAGTATTGTGCTGCCGCTGGTCATTCAGGCATTCATGCTCGCCCTGGTCAGTGCAACAGATGCCATGATGCTGGGCCTGGTGGACCAGACATCCCTGGCCTCCGTTTCCCTGGGCGGGCAGATTCAGTTTGTACTCAACCTGTTCGTGCTTGGCATTACCGGCGGACTCAGCATTCTTGCCGCCCAGTACTGGGGCAAGGGAGATCATGAGGTGATTGAGCGACTTGTGCCGATAAACCTGAGGTACATGGTCATCGTGGGTGGCCTTTTCACTGTGGCATGCCTGCTTTTCCCGAGCGGGATCATGCGCATCTTTACGAATGAGGCAGACCTTGTTGCAAGCGGCGCAGCCTATCTGCGCGCAGTGGCATTTTCCTATATTCTCTGCGCCATCTCCCAGGTCTACCTGACGACGCTCAAGACCACCGGACGGGCGGGCACGGCAAGCCGCATCAGCTCATTTGCCGTTGTGCTCAACATCATCGTGAATGCCATCCTGATCTTTGGCCTTTTCGGTGCCCCGAAACTCGGCATCGTCGGCGCTGCACTATCCACAGTGCTGGCAAGGGCTGTTGAACTGGGCCTCAGCGTGGTGGCGCTTCGCGGCAAAACCGCCATTGAGATTCCGGATGCCGGCACCAGAGAGATTGTCATCCGGATGCGCTGGGACAGGCTCTTTGCAGCCGAACCTGAACTGACGCGGGACTTCTGGCGGTATACAATGCCGCTGCTCATGGCATCTCTGGTCTGGGGCATCGCGTACACGCTGTACTCTGTCATCATGGGACACATGGGCAGCGATGCGGTGGCTGCCAACTCCATTACGGGCATCGTGAGAAGTCTGACCTCCTGCATGACCAGAGGCCTTGGAAATGGTGCCGGGATCATCGTTGGCAATGTCCTTGGTACCGGCAATCTTGAACTGGCCAGGCAGTACGGCAGGCGGCTCACACACATCTCCATCGCTGCGGGCGTTGTCACAGGACTTGTGCTCATGGCCATATCACCGCTTGTCTGCGCGATTGCGCCGCTGACCGAAACGGCACTCGGCTACCTCCAGGGCATGCTGATTTTCTGCGGCATCAACCTGATGTTCCAGTCCGTCAACCATACGGTTCTTGACGGCGTGTTCTGTGCAGGCGGTGACTCCGCATTTGACATGTATGGAAATATTGGCGCCATGTGGTGCTTTTCCGTTCCACTCGGCTTCCTTGCGGCATTTGTCCTCAAACTGCCGCCGCTGGCGGTCTACTGCATCGTCAACCTGGATGAGATCGTCAAGATACCGGCAGTTTATCTGCGCTATAAGAAGTATATCTGGCTGCGTGACCTGACGCGCAGCAGCGCCAAATAAATCATAAGGGCGGACCGGGCATGTCCGGTCCGCCCTATTTGATCTGTGCCCGGTTCCGCAGGGCCTCCGGCAGGAAAGTTTCCACACATTCATCGACCGAGTTTTCATGTTGGAGAAAAAACCGAGAATTCATTTTTAGAGAGGGGGCAGCCAAAACCGAGAAATCCCCCCGAAAATGAAAACTCGTTTCTCGTTTTTTTGGAAAAAACCGAGTTTTCAAAAAAAGCCCGTCATCATTGAGTTTATAGCCGGTTTTAGCCCAAAATGAATTCTCGGTTTTATCTTGGATAT
>JAFSZW010000342.1 GCA_017458865.1 Clostridia bacterium | reverse complement strand
TGGACACCGCCTGTGACCTCGCCATCTGCGAAGAGGCCCGGGATGGCTGTGCCTTCAGTGGTCAGAACACGGGTTTCCGTGTCGATCTTAAGACCGCCCATGGTATGATGGATACCTGCAGTAACCTTTACTGCATAGAACGGTGCGGTATCCAGCGGAGAGGCAAAGCTGGTCCGCCCAAAGTCCGGATCGTTCTTCTCTGCCACATAGCCGTTCCAGGTATTCATCGTCGCTGCGAATGCCTCGGCCGGGATTGCCAGCGCCTCAGCCAGTGCCTCATAGGTATCGCCGCTGAGCATCAGGCCGCGGGTGATGTATCCCTGAATGACGGAGGAGGCGTCCACCATCTTCTGGTCAACAATCAGCCAGCTGAAAGAGCCAGGCTGTGCGATCTCAGCAGCAGAAACCACATCACGGGTACCAACTTCATCGATGAAGCGGTTGCCTTCAGCATTGACAAGGATAGCACCATCGCCGCGCAGGCCCTCGGTAATCAGGGAAGCCGTATCCGCCTGAACGGTCGGATGAATCTGAATCTGCTCCATATCAACAGTTGCCGCGCCAAGCGCCACAGCCATCTGAATACCCTGGCCCTGGATGCCGGCTGCGTTGGTGGTCATGAAGCCTGCAAGGTCCGGCTTATACTCGACAACCATATCCAGGTTGGCGCCAAAGCCGCCGGCCGCAATGATGACTGCCTTCGCATTTACCGTAACGGTGTTGCCGCTCTTGCCCGTTGCCGTTACGCCGCATGCCGCACCGGTATCATCCGTCAGAATGGCAGTTGCCGTGGTGTCGGTCATGAGCGTGATGTTTTCCCTTGCCTGGCTTGCCGTCTCCAGCAGCGGCACAGTGTAGGCACCAACGGATACAACCTTGCCCTCGGCATTCACGGGGCGATGGATGCGCTTGACGGACGCGCCGCCGAACGCTGCAACATTGTTGAGATCAATACCGACGGAGGACAGCCATGCGATGGCCGCTTCACTGTTATTAACCAGCGTGTTCACCAGCTCAGGATCATTGATGCCCTTGCCGCCGATCATCGTATCAAGTGCAAACAGCTCAGTGCTGTCAAAATATCCCTCTGGATTTGCCTGATACGCTGCCCACTGCTCGCTCACGGTTGCTGCAAGCTTTGCAATCGCTTCGTTATCTGCATAGGCCTCAGCTGATTTCAGTGTCTTCTCAACACCGGCAGCCTCGTCAAATGTGTTCTTATCCTGATACTCAGTCTTTGCCGCATTCATGCCGCCGGTGGACTTGACGCTGTTGCCGCCGACCGCAGGCTGGCTTTCAAGAATAACTACATTCTTGCCGGCATCTGCCGCCGTAATGGCAGCCACCATGCCAGCGCCGCCGGCACCGATAACCACGATATCCGTATCAATGGTTACATCCTCGGCTGACTCTTCAGCAGCATCGCGCATATAGTCATCCGGATTGACGCCGGCCGCAGTCAGTGCCTGGCGTGCAGCTTCAATGACGGCCTCACGTGTAATGCCTGCGAAGGTTGCACCGGTATAGGTATCAACAATACCGTTCTGCTCCTCAAAGACATCCGGCCACTCTTCAATGATCTTGCTGCCGATGCCTGCCGTCTCGCCCTCACCTGTGATGTCCACATCATCAATGACACCATTCTCCAGCTCGATGGTTACCGTGATGTCGCCGCCAAATCCCTTTACGGTTGCGGATCCGACGGTTTCACCATCTGCCATAGCCGCGGGCAAAATGCTGAGCATCATTGCCAGGGCAATCAGCAGGGACAACAGTTTTCTTTTCATGAGCGATTCCTCCTAAAACATTATTGATGCGCTTTGCCGGACTCATTATTTCGTCAGGATGATTCCGATTCCGCACCCTGCAATCATTATACAGAATTTCCGGTCAGATTAAAAGTAGAAATATTGACAATCCCAACAAAAACTTATGCCCGCATGTTCAAGTCATAGCGCCCTGTTTTGCCGGTCTCCTGTCTGTCCGTTCTCTTCACTTGCACAGGCATCACCAATTGTCGCCACTTTCCCTCATGGCATCCTGTCTTGCCCTGTGTCCTATGGACACACATCTGCTATTCCCTGTCAGATCAACTGTCACAATGCATCTGTATCCCTTCACATGAACGGATTCCGGGTTTTTGCTCAACTGTCCGGTTTGCCCGACTGGCATTTGACACCGGTCAAGTGCCAGTCAAACTGACCCTTTAAAACTTATATTGTTTACACCCTGTTTTTGTGATACACTATCCTCATACAGTTGTATTTTTTGCTTTTCCCATAGTATCCTGGTTTTTTAAATATGCCCCGATTCTTTTGAAACAGACGGAAAGGTTTTGGGATGAAACGCACCGTTACTCCTTTTAAGACACTGGAAAGCAAAGCCTATGTCAAGGGAGGCGCTTTACGTATCTTTATAGCTGCTACAGCCATCGTTTTTGAAATCAGCTATATGATGTACGTGATGCGCGCAATCAGCGCAAACCTCCCATGGGTTTCAGCCATTATCACTGTCGTTGCAACGCTGGTTGCACTCATGATCTACGGCCGCCACGAAAACGCTTCCATGAAAATGGTCTGGATGCTTGTCATTATCGCTGTCCCGCCGCTTGGTACATTTTTATACCTTTTGCTGGGTCTGACAGGCACGACAAACGCCATGAAACGCCGGTTTAACTCAATCAACAAGCGTCTTAAGCCATTTCTACCGAACGATACGGAAGTCTTCCGTGAGCTTGATGAGCAGGATCCGCACGTAGCCGGACAATTTCATTATATTCGAAACATCTCCGGTTTCCCGGTTTACCACAATACAAAAATTGACTTTTTCCCGGATACCGTTGATATTCTTGAACAGATGAAAACGGACCTGCGCAGTGCGCAGCGCTTTATTTTCCTTGAATACTATGCGATCGAAGACAAGCAGATCTTCAGCGAGATTCATGAGATTCTGAAAGAACGCGTCATTGCCGGCGTGGATGTCCGTCTGTTCTACGACGACATTGGTTCTGTCTTCTTCATTGACCGGGATTTTGTCCGCAAGATGGAAAAAGACGGTATCAAGTGCAGAATCTTCAATCCCATGATGCCGCTGACCAATATCTTCATGAACAACCGGGACCACCGGAAAATCACGATAATCGACGGTGTCATTGCCTATACCGGCGGCTACAATCTTGCCGATGAATACTTCAATCTGACCAGTCCCTACGGGCACTGGAAAGATACCGGCGTACGGCTTGAGGGCGAGGCTACGCGCTCCCTGACCTGCATGTTCCTTGAAACCTGGAGCTCCATCCGCGGGGAGAATCACGAGGATCGGGACTTCAAGCCACTGTTCCCGCCGAAAGTGCCTGCTTTCTCGAACGTCGGATATGTCCAGCCTTACAGCGACAGCCCGCTCACGTTTGAACACGTCGCGGAAAACGCCTATATGAACCTGCTCTCAGGCGCCCGGCGTTACTGCTGGTTTACGACGCCATACCTGATCATCACCGACGAGATGGTCCGTGCCTTCCTGTTGGCTGCCGGGCGCGGTGTCGATGTACGCATCATCACACCGGGCATACCGGACAAGAAAATGGTCTATCGCGTAACACGCAGCTCCTATCGCATTCTCGCCAGCCACGGCATCCGGATTTTCGAGTATACCCCCGGATTCTGCCATGCCAAGCAATGTGTCAGCGACGATGTCATTGCCGTATGCGGGACGATAAACCTGGATTACCGCAGCCTTTATCACCATTTTGAGGATGCGGTGCTCATGTACGATTGCTCTGCCGTCAATGACATCAAACGTGATTTTGACAATCTGCTTCCCCAGTGTACAGAGGTTACCGCAGAATACGCCAAACATGTCCCGTTTATGGTCCGTGTCTGGGAAACCGTTCTGCGCATTCTGGCTCCGATCTTCTGATTTGCCTTTTTCTTTGAAATGCCTCGGAAACGCTTTGCATCCTTCCCTGTCTTCATCATCTGCATCCCGGTGCTTCGCACCTGTCTCACCGACTGGATTGAAAGGAAATAACCATGACTGACGTACAGATCAAAGAAAAACTCGCTCCTGTTAAGTGCTTTCTCCTGGATATGGACGGTACCTTCTACCTGGGTGACAAGCTTATCGAGGGTTCCCTCGACTTTCTAGATGCACTTGAGCGTACAGGCAGAACGGCCCGCTTTCTGACGAACAACTCCTCCAAATCCGCCTCCGTCTACACAGAAAAACTGAAGCGGATGGGCGTAAAAGACAAGTACTGTGATGTCATCACCTCCGGTCATGCCGCAGCACATTACTGTCTTGACCATTTCCCCGGGAAAAAATGCTACCTGCTTGGCAATCCCATGCTCAGTGCTGAAATGAGTGCCATGGGACTCGATCTTACCACCTCAGACACCGGTGCGGACTATGTGCTCGTCGGCTTTGATACAACCCTGGACTACAGGAAGATGAGCATCCTCTGCGAATATATTCGCGCTGGCCTGCCCTATATCGCAACCCATCCTGATTTCAACTGTCCGACTGAAACCGGATTCATACCCGACATGGGGGCCATCATGGCATTCATTGAGGCAAGCACAGGACGGAAGGCCGATGTGATCCTCGGCAAGCCCTATCGCGGTATTGTGGACGAGGCATTGCGCAGAACCGGTTTTGAGCTCTCCGAAATGGCGATGGTCGGCGACCGGCTTTACACAGATGTCGCCACGGGCGTAAAGCATGGCATGATCGGCATTCTCGTCCTCTCCGGCGAAGCAACCCTTGATGACATTAAGATCTCAGACGTCAAACCCGATCTGACATTTGGCCGTCTGAGCGATATGATTCCCTATCTCTGATTTTCTGCCCATTCACCCGGTGAACGTTTCCCCCGCTTGCAGCCAAATTATTCGGGCCTATCCTTTCATTTGTCCGCAGTGCAATTTGATAATCACAAGACTTTGTGCTATACTCTGCACAGCTTTAAGGCATGGTGCATGAACCTGATGGAATATTGCCATCTGGGACAGCCACCTGCCTGTAAGTCTGTCCGTTTTTGAGCCGGACAATGATAACAGAAGGAGTTGCCCGCCTTACCGGGCACACAGACAATGTCAAGTTTTTCTGATTTGGTCAAAAAGAGCCGTTCCATCCGGCGTTTCGATGCCACACGCAGCATCAGCAGGGATACGCTGCTCTCACTGATTGACACCGCGCGCTTCGCGCCGACAGGTGCCAACAAGCAGCCGCTCCGATTCTTCCCGATCACAGACAGGGATGCCTGTGACAAACTCTTCCCTCTGCTCCACTGGGCAATGGCCCTCCCGGACTGGAAAGGTCCGACAACGGATGAGCGCCCCACAGCTTACATTATCATCCTGGCCGATACCGAAATCGTTCCCGAGCAGCGCATTGCCATGGATGTCGGCATCGCCGCACAGACCATTGCACTGGCTGCTGCTGAGATGGATCTTGGCTGCTGCATGCTTGGTGCCTTCAAAAAAGATGATGTCACGAGCTGTCTTAAACTGCCGGAGGCACTGGTTCCCGAACTCGTCATCGCCATTGGCGCAAAAGGCGAAACCGTCCATCTTGTTGAACCCCGGAAAGGAAATGATCTCAGATACTACCGTGACGAACAGGATGCGCACTGCGTTCCGAAGCGTCCGCTGTCCGAACTGGTTTTTGAACAGGACATTCTGTAAATCCATCTTCCATCTGCCAGTGCCCGCCAGGTCATTGGCAGCTTATTTTTTGATGCCCGTCTCCATGGCAGATATTTTCAAAGGAGGTTCCCATGCTGCAACAGTTATCACCTGCAAAGCGGATTCTGATCATTCTGCTGATCGTCATCTGTGCTCTGCTCGCTGCCGCAATGTGTCTTTTCCTTTTTCTGACCATTACCGAGTACAATCCATCCGCGTTGGAGCCGGTCTCAATCACCTCATCCGCCACCCGGACACTGCGGCCGGGAGATTCCCTCTCCATCCTCACCTGGAATACCGGATACTGCGCACTCGGCGACAACAGTGACTTCTTTATGGATGGCGGCACCCAGGTGATAACCGCTACGAAAGAACGTCTCCTCTCCAACCTGAACGGCATCACCGATCAGTTTGAAGCCGAGCCGGCGGATATCCTTTTCCTGCAGGAAGTCGATCTCGACTCAGCGAGATCCTACAACATCAATACCTATGCAAAGTTTGCAGCAAAACTGCCTGAATACGATCATGCGTTTGCTGCAAATTTCAGGGTCGCCTTTCTTCCCTATCCCATACCGCCAATCGGCAAAGTCAACAGCGGCATTGCCACGTTCAGCAGATACAGTCTTTCTTACGCAGACCGCGTTCAGCTTCCCTGCCCCTTTACCTGGCCTGTCAGGGTCGCCAATCTCAAGCGCTGCCTGCTGATCAGCCGAATAAAGCTTGAGGACACGGACAAAGAGCTGGTCCTCATCAACCTTCATCTGGAAGCCTATGACGACGGCACCGGCAAGACAGCCCAGACGAAAATGCTTCGTCAGTACATGGATGCCGAACTGGAAAAGGGGAATTACCTTATTGTCGGCGGCGATTTCAATCAACGCTTCTCCAATGTGGATGCCTCCGCATATCCCGCTTATGAAAACAAATGGCAGCCGGGTTTGATTGATACTGCTGAATTCGAGGACGACTATACATTTCTCATGGACAGCACCGTCCCCAGTTGCCGCTCTCTTGACACTGCCTATGCCGGCGCTGACCCTTCATCGTTCCAGTATTACCTGATTGACGGTTTTATCCTCTCCTCCAACATCCAGCTGGATTCACTTTCCACCCGGGATCTCAGCTTTGCCTGCAGCGACCATAATCCCGTATACATGCAGGTCACGCTGCTGCCATAATTTCTGAGCCGCCCTGGCCCATAGAAAGGTCCATTGCATTGAAACAACACGAAGAAGCGAAGTTTCGGTCACTTATCCAAGCGATCGCGGACAATCCCAGCTGCCAGGTGCTTCGCACCTATCGCCAGCACGGAAACATCTCTACCTACGATCACTGTTTAAGCGTCGCCAGAACGAGCTTTCTCATTGCCTGGCGCCTGCATCTCAGAATCAATGAGCATGCACTGGCCCGAGGCGCCTTTCTCCACGACTATTATCTTTACGACTGGCATCACAGTCCCGAACGCCTGCATGGTTTCCGCCACCCGCTGATCGCCATGCACAATGCCATTCGGGATTTCGGAATCTCTGCGCTGGAGGCCGGCATCATCCGGTCGCACATGTGGCCTCTCACCCTGCGTTCAGTTCCCCGTTCCCGGGAAGCTGTCCTTGTCTGCATCGCCGACAAGATCTGCGCGCTCCGCGAAACCTTTCACCTTTGCTGAACGCACAGAACCGGCGGATTTCAGGCCACCTCAGGGTGATCCTCAATCCGCCGGCTCGTTCTTTCTCATTCGCCAAATGGCAAGCCTCAATGCACCGTATGCGCAAAGACATCAAGCACCGCTTCAAGGTCCGGATAAACCGCATCTGCCAGCTCACGCATTTCCCTGGTTTCAGGCAGGATATCCGGTACCATGATCGGATGGATGCCTGCCGCATGAAGGCTCCTTATGCCGTTATAGGAATCCTCAATGCCATATGTGCAATCCGGATTCAATGCAAGCCGTTCCAGGCTGATCCTGTAGATCTCCGGATCCGGCTTGCTGTGCCTGACCTGATCGCCGCCAATGATGGAATCAAACAGGTGCTCAAGTTCTGCCAGATGCAGCAGTCTCATAACCTTCTCGGTATTGGTTGACGACGCCAGCCCAACCCTCTTTCCATGCGCGTGAAGCCACTCAAGCAATGCTCTTGCACCCCGCTTAACAGGAATCTCTCCCCTGGCCAGCAGCTCATTATAGCAAATCTCATACTCTGCTCTGAGTGGCGTATAGTCAAATCCAGGAATGTGTCCAAAGCGTTCTGCGAACACCCGTCTGGAGTTTGCCACCGTTGTGCCCGTTGTCTCCAGTTTGGCCGCCCAGATCTCCTCATCGCTGATGCCATACTGGCTGCACACCTGAAGCCAGCACCTGATGCTTGCCCGTTCCGAATCAAAAATGACGCCATCCATATCAAAGATGACACCATCACAGTTCTGCATATCAATCATATCCGTGCCTTTCCAGCCGCGCTGCAGCCTGCTGATGACGATTCCCGCATCTCTATCCAGTTCAAATCGTGACAGGGAACACCTCCTGGTTCTGGCGATTCGTACTCAGACATCCAAGCCTGGCACACTGTTCAAAACTCAGAAACAGGTGCATTGTTCGCCATCCAGTCAGATTATATCATGTGACGGATTCTCGAACAACAGAAAGAAATCACACATCCAGTAATTGTATCCCTTGCTCTGAACACTGTTGCGTTCACGGACATCTTTCCAATCATGCCATCCATCTATGAGCAAAAATGCCCCTCTGGACGTTAAAAGGCGCTGCCATGCAGCGCCTTTCTTTATGCCTTGATGCAGGCACCATTTGATTCAATAATATTCTTGTAATGGAAACAGCTGTCCTTAACCGTCCGTACCTGAGTATCATAATCCACATGAACCAGTCCGAAGCGCTGCGTATATCCGCTCTTCCACTCGAAGTTGTCAAAGAAACTCCAGTAGAAATAACCGGCCACATCAACACCCTCATCAATCGCACGGCCAAGCCCACGGATATACCCGTCCATGAAGGAGATACGGGACTGATCCTGCACGCGTCCGTTCACGACGACATCCGGGCAGCTCATGCCGTTTTCAGTGATAATGATCGGCAGCTTGTACCGTTCATGCAGAAGTTTGGCGCCCCAGTACAGCGAATCCGGCATGACATCCCAACCCATCAGGGTACGTTCCACACCAGTGCGCGGACTGACCATCTCAAACCCATGCGGATTGTCAGCTGCCCGGACAAGCCTTGACTGGTAGATGTTCTGTCCGTAGTAATCCAGTGGCTGGTGGATCAGCTCCAGATCCTTCTCCCAGCTCTTCGGCAGGAACTTCTCAAACACCCTGAGCCCATCCTCCTGATAGCTACCCAGAACAACCGGATCAGAGAACCATGCCGCATTCCAGATGAAATTCTCCGGATTCACAACAAAGTATGCGCGTTTGGCCGCTTCAAGATCCGCAGCAGAACTGCTGATCGGCGCCATGGGACTCGAGCACGGCGCATAGCCGACTCTGACGCCCGTCACATGTTCCCTCAGAACCTGTACTGCACGCCCATGACACATCATCAGGATATGGCTCATCCGGACAATATCACGCGTAGAGCATACCATGGCAGGCGCATGTTCCGCCCGCTGATAGCCGAGGCCGATAATGCACTGTGGCTCATTAATCGTGAAATAATCTTTGAGACGATCACCCAGCCGCTTTGCGATTACCTCAGTATACTCGCCAAACCAGTCG
>JAFSZW010000341.1 GCA_017458865.1 Clostridia bacterium | reverse complement strand
GTAAAGACACTGGCCTCAAGCTGCGTTCCGTCCCAGTCAACAGTCACTGTGCCCGCATCCGGTGCGATGAAGGAATACTCTGGAATATCAGCCTGCGTGAGATCTGCCAGCAGTCCCGGCAGCTTCTCCATGACGCATTTGCCGTTCATATCCTTATAAGCACTGCGGCAGCCGAGAACAAGCGTACCACCCTGCTCAACATAAGCCTTAAGCATATCTGCACGGTCCTTTGTCATAATGGACGGATGCGGATAGAAGATGGCAGCGTATGATGCAAGCTGTTCAACCGTCGCATGATCAAGATATACATAATCAAGCGGCGTATGCGACTTCTGAGCTGCGTTAAACAGCGCTTCCTCGCTGACCCAGTCAACACGGTTATGCCATTTGTCCACTTTTGCATCAAAGACATTGTCATAGTCCTTGAGCAGCGCAACGCTGGCCTCAACCTTTGTACCCGCAATGTCCTGCATCCTGGCAAGCTTTGCATGAATGTCCCGAACCTCACGCAGGCGCCGGTTCTCGCGGCCGGAATAGTCGAGGATGCCGTGCCAGTAAATCTCCGTCCCGAATGTGCACGTCCGCCACCGGAAATAGCTGACGAAATCCGCGCCGTGGGCAATGGACTGCATGGTCCAAAGCGTCATCTGGCCGGGCCGCGGCGTCGGCGCTTCCATCCGGGTATTCCATCCATTGGCGCCCGACTGCTGTTCCATGATGCCAAAGCGCGGGGATATTGAGCGGACCTCTGTCAGGTTCCTGCTCCAGCGGCGGTCCTTGAGATCGCCCGGCACATCCCTGTAGGCATCCAGACAGTACGCAAAGTTTGGATAGGAATCATAGGTATAGAAGTCGAGACTCTCTGCGTTCATCTGGTGATTATCAAGATTGCCGAACATGCCGTTGGTTGTGATGAAGTCACCCGGCTTGAGATAAGGCCGCAGGATCTCGCTCTGCATCCGTGCAAAAGCACGCGCGCTTTCTGAGATGAAACGAATGTAATCCAGAACCTCATGCGGATTGGTGGAATTGGAAATCGTTTTGCGCGGCACATGAATCTCATCCCACGCCGTGTACGTCTGGTTCCAGAACACCGTTCCCCATGCCTCATTGAGCGCATCCAGCGTCCTGTATTTGCCGCGCAGGAACAGACGGAATGCCATGGTATCCGCCTCGGAATAGAACCATTCCCGTTCGCAGTTAATCTCGTTATCCAGTTGCCAGCCGATAATGCATTTCCTGGACGCATAGTGTTCCGCCAGTTTCCTCACAATCCGGGCGCTCAGTGTCTGATATACCACAGAATTGTAATTGTAGTGACGCCGTGCGCCGTGACGGTACAGACTGCCGTCCATGTCTGCATTGAGCACCTCAGGGTACTTTTCAGTCAGCCAGGCAGGCGGTGTTGCCGTCGGTGTGCCAAAGATGACCTTCATGCCATGTTTGTCACACAGATCCAGGAAGCGGTCAAAGAAATCAAACGTAAACTCGCCCTCAACAGGCTCCGTTTTGCTCCAGGCAAACTCGGCAATCCGGATGACATCAATGCCGGATGCGAGCATTCGTTCAATATCCTGCTCCCACATATCCTCCGGCCAGTGTTCCGGATAATAACATGTACCCAGAACCAGATGCTTTCCGTCCAGAATGGTAGACATAGGTTACTCCTTTTTCAAATCAATCTCTGATGGTACTGATTGACAACTGAGGAGGACAGGTGCTGTCCTCCTCAGTGCTGATTTTCAAGCAGGGACTTAACAACCGGTCTGCCGGAAAACCTGCAAAGCGATGTCCGTCTCTGTACGCAGGTTATTCCTTTACAGCACCGGCGGTCAAGCCGCTCATAAAGTACTTCGAGGCACACAGGAAGAAGATGAGCAGCGGCAGGACGGCACAGGTGCTCGCCAGCATCAGTGCGCCATAATCGGTACCGCGGTCGCCGACCATCGTCTTGAGCAGCAGCGGCAGCGTATAGAACTTCTGACGTTTGAGCACAAGCAATGCCTGGGTGAATTCGTTCCACTGGTTGACAAAATTCATGATGCCCAGGGAAGCATATGCCGGCAGGAGAATCGGGGCAATGATTCTGAAAAAGATCGTCCACTCACTGCATCCATCAATCCGGGCAGCCTCCATCAGCGATTTCGGAACATTGTTCTGGCAGTACTGACGCATCCAGAACACGCCGAAAGCGCTTGCACAACCGGGGATGATGAGCGCCAGGAAACCGGCGGTTGTCCTGTCGGAAATCCAGCCGATCTTGCTCATCATGATGTACCATGGGATCATGCCGGCCGTCGCAGGCACCATCATGGTCGCAAGCAGGATGCGGAACAGCACCGCCTTGCCCGGAAAATCATAGATGGAAAACGCGTATCCGCCCATGGAGCAGAACAGCAGCGAGAGTACGACATAGCTGATAGTGATCGTGCAGCTGTTCTGGAACGCGCGCAGCAGGTTGATCGACTTGTTCATGTTTTCCCAGTTCTTGGCCAGGTTGCTGCCAAACCAGAGCCGCGGCGGGAATGAGTAAATCTCATTGGTCCGCAGCGTGGACATGACGAACATCTCGTAGAACGGGAAGAGCATGATCAGGGCAACCACGAGAAGCACCGCATACAATGCAACTTTTTTACCGCCTGCTCCGAAACGGGAGACGATAAACAGAAGCAGCAGGAAGCCAAAGATCAGAATCAATAACGTCTTCACTTGATGTT
>JAFSZW010000340.1 GCA_017458865.1 Clostridia bacterium | reverse complement strand
TGCCGACCGTTATTCCTCGCCGGGAACAGATAAACGCCGCACCCGGTAAAGGGTGCGGCAATTTATCAGGTACCAGGCGTCAGGACGGCAAACGGGAAATAGTCACGGCCGGACACGAGGTTGACAGGCCTCGGCAGCGCCCAGCCAAGGCGCATGACCGCGCGAAGGGCCACACAGTCCTGCTGCGCCAGGTTCAGGATGACGCGGCCTTCATTGTCCGTGATCGTCGCCTGGTCGAGGATCTTGTAGGTCACGTCCTGGCGGATGGCATACCGCATATAGTTGAAGTTGCCGGCCAGCAGCAGTGCGCGGGTGCCGTCAAGCGATCCGTTTTCCGGGAAGGCGACAGGCGTGCCGTTGAGCTCGTAGATCATGGTACCTGCCGCACCGCTCGTATAGGCCATGCGGAAAATAGGCTGCCCGGCGGTATCCACGGCACCGCGGAGCTTTGCGCGCAGCTGCAGGGCGCCAACGTACGTATTGACCGAGATGCCGGACTCCTCAACCATGGCGATAACGCCCTGCTCACCGTTGATGTCCTGATAGAGATTGCCGGTCGTCTCCACGTACTTGCCTGCCCCGATCGCCGCCGGAACCAGACCATCCGGCCAGGTGCTGGGCTTGCCGGAACCGTGGAAGATGGCGCCGTCAATCGCAGCAGAGAAGGCCTCAACAATCCTCGGCTTTACCTCGCCGAAAATGTCGTAATCCGAGTCATCCAGCACAGCCTCCGGAATCGGGACGATTACCGCAAGTTCCTCCGCTGTAATATACACCTTATCCCAGGTCATCTGGGAGGTGCTCTTGAGGCCGGTGTCACCGTTGACAAAGTCCGCCGCGACGGTGCCCGTCATCACGGGAATCTTAAGCTGCTTGCGGATCATGTCCGGCATGCGCGTGCCCAGGGACAGCGCAATGGACCCCTTAATCGTCTCCTGAATAATGGCACGGCTCACCTGTTCAGGGATCAGGGCCTCAGCATTTGCACGTTCAATATGAGCCATTCTGCTCCTCCTTCACTCTCGTCTTACACATTGTAGCCGGCAGCGCGCCTGATCTCGAGGTTCACCTGGCGGGCCAGCGCATCCTCGCCGCTCAGCGGCTTTGCAGGCACGGAATCGACACCGCCGCGCGGTGACGGGCGATCCGTAAAGAGATACGGGTCCGACGTTTTGAGCGCTTTCAGCTGCTCATCCAGGCCAGTCACCTTCCCGTCATGCTCCGTGACCTTGTCAATGTCAATCATGCGCATGAGGATGTCCGGATTCCTGGCCCCCGCCTCTTTCAGCATGACCGAGAGCCTCCCCTGCTTGCGGATGGTCTCAATCGCCTTATCCCGGTCCGCAATCACGCCATTGAGGCGCTCAATCTCACCCTTATAGGTGCTGGCCTCCTTCACCTCGCGCGTCCGCTGCTCAAGGTCGCCGTTCAGCTGCTTTACCTCAGTCTGCAGCTTCGCAATCGTCTCAGCATTTTTCTGCGCGTCCCGGTCGCGTTTCGCGCCGGCATCGCTGGCCTCGCTCAGCTGATTGCGAAGCGTGCTCACCTCGGCATCCAGCGTGGCCTTTTCCTTGCTGAGCGCCTCCACCTGGCTCAGATACTGCTTTTTCGCCGCCAGTTCGGTATCAAACTTGGCTTTGGGCACATAGGAGCCGTCCGCCGCATTGACCAGAGTGATGCCTGGGGCATCACTCATTTTCTCGAGGAAGCTGGTATACACCTGCTCCCCCAGCACCGGTTTCAGAAATTCCAGATTTGCCATAATACTCCTCTCTCATCTCTCAGGGCCAAACGGCCGTCTCTGGACAAACGGCGCATGCCGCTTCTCCATGCTCATGGCATCCCCTTGGACTTTTTAACGGGCAGTCTCCCGCAAGGGGGAGTGGACATAACCTGTCCACCGGGCAATATCCTCCAGGGCCATGTCACCCTGCGCAGCGTGACACGGCCCCGGCAGATGGCAATTATGCAGTGAGGCCAGGCAGACCCACGGCATGGAGCCGCTCCTCCGCTTTCTTAAGGAAGTCGCTCATCGCCTCCCTGAATGCCTCCGGGTGCGTTTCATGGTACGCTCTGTCAAGGAGCTCCACCTGAATGGTATAATCATCCCGGCTCATGGACAGTGTCAGTGCCAGAGTCGGTGCAGAGGCGCCCTCCTCCCGCAGCACATCCCGGTAACTTTCGTGCGTTTCATTTACTTTCAGCATACCTTACCTCACATTCATGACCAGATCATCCATGGTAATCGCACTGCGGATGATCTCCTCCATTTCCGGATCCCCCGACTCATTCCCCTCCGCCATGGCATCAGGTGTCTCAGCAGGCTCAGCAAATGCATCGGGATTGGTGCATTCGCTCCCGTCCTTCGCTGCGTCCTCAGTATCTGCTTTACTCTCCTGAGGCTTTGCAGGAGCTGCATCACCGTCCACAGGCCCAGCCAGGTCTGCAGGCTTTTTCCTGCTGCTGGTCCGCAGTTCAGTGACATCCCCATCAAGGGAAAGGTCAGTATCCGGCAGATTCACCTCCGCCTTCCCGTCTGCCTCGGCCATCCGCTCCGCATCCTTCCTGGTGCGTTTATTCTCACTCCCGCCGCCGGCCTTTGCTGCCGTCTTTGCAGTCTGTGCCGCCTTATCCGTCTCAAGGCTTTTCCTGAGGCTCTCATATGCCGGGCCCAGCAGGGGGTCCTCCATTGCGTTTGTCACAAACCGGCGATATGACGGGCCCTGGCACACCTCGAAAAAGCGGGATGCCTCGCGGCACTTGCCAAGGAAGCGATAGACCGCCTTTGCCTGGCTGACCTCCAGCCGTATCTCCTTCATCTGCGAATTCCTCCTCTTCATTTTCATCTGACAGTTGCATAAATTGATTCAGACGCCTGGTTTCTCTGCATTTCGCAATATGCCAGGCTTTCCCCGCCCGGCAACGTATCCTAATCCGGCCCATGCAGCCAGACGGACGGTCAGGTGCCTGTCTGACTGTCCTGACCGGTCTGGCCATATTCGCTCAGGATCCGCCCCACCTCGCCTGTCACCTGGTCCTGTGTCCAGTCCGGGTGGAGCATCTGCACCTTGACCTCGGTCGACATGGCCTGGGCACTGGTCAGCATGGACAGTGATGAGGCCATGGTCGGCAGATCGCTGGTATAGATGGTCGGGAAACGGACATGGATGTGCGCATCGCCGGTGCACCCGCCGGAGGGATACAGCGTGGCATCAAGGCGGATGAGCGAGGTCAGCAGCGTTTCAAGGGAGTCCTGCCAGTAGGCCTGCTTTTTCCCCGTCGTGCTGTAGGACTTCTTTTCGCGAATGCGAAGCGCGGTCCCGCTCTGGGCCATGCCCTCTATGTTGATTCCGAACGTCTGCGGCGCGTAGCCTGCACCGGAGACGATTTTCATGATGATGTCCTGACAGGTTTTGGCATGATCGTCCGCCCGGATGGAAAACTGCGACGGGGTAATCGTGTTCCCGCCGCGGTCCGTATCCACATCCAGTGCCACCAGCGTCTCCACATCCTCATCGAATTCAAAGGTCGGGATGGATCTGCCTGTTCCAAACAGATCCTCGCCTGTGCGCCTCAGGTATTCCGCCGGCACAAGAAGGCGTGCCTTGCCAAGACGGATGTCCCGGATCCAGGAGGAATAGGTCTCATCCAGCGCATCCATGAGGTCGCGCAGGTTGTCAAAATCAGACCGTCCCATATAGCTTCCCCGGAACATCCGGTTTGGGCGGATATTCGGGATGTGCGCGGCGAGCATCAGGTTCTCGGGCACAGGACAGACCGGCTGGAAACCAAGGTCCAAAAGCCGCTCATCCTCAAGCCTCAGGCCGAGGGTCTCATCGCTCCCCAGGTACAGTTCCGTCTGGATGGCGCCGGGCATATACACCTCATGCGTCCTGAGCACACCGGTATCCATGCCTGCATCGATCTCCGTGAATATGTGAATTGCCCTCAGCCGGCCCATCCGGTATTCCGGCCACGCGCTGTCCCCCTGCACCACGCGGATCAGCGGATAGCCCGTATCCGTGACATCCCACATGACCTTGAGATAGACATCGCCAAGCGCCGAGCACGACTCCGCCGCCTCGCAAAGCAGCGCATGCAGGCAGGTATGCCTTGAGATGGCCTCAAGACGCCGCTGAACCGCTTCAACCGGGTTCTCCCGTTCATCCACTGCCTGAATCTGCGGTTCCTCACCGAACAAAAGGTCCGATGACGTCGCCGCAATATCCGCTGCAATGGGCACATGAATCTTCTGTTTGGACGGTCTGCGCCAGAACGATTTGGGCCGCGCCGTCGTGCGCAGACTGGCCGGATTGCCGCTGTAGACAGCCGAAAACATCTGGTAATACGCCCTGTTATGTGCCTGCAGCTGCCGCCACGCGGCCTCCCCGCTCAGCAGCTCCATTCAGTTCCGCCTGAGACCGTTGCGCTGCATCGCAGGTCTTCTCTCATCTTCCGGTTTCTGCATGCTGGCATACAGCTCACGGATTTCCCGCAGCCGCTGCTCCGCATCCCTTACCGGCACTTTCTCTCTGCCCCGCGGGCGTCCGGGGCGCTTTTCTTTTGCCGTCATCCTTTTTCCTTTCCTTCCCTTAACCTGGCAGAGCCACACAGCCCGTCCAGTCCGTCTCTATGCATTCCTGCCGCTTTTATCCAAGTTCACGCTTTGCCAGCCGCCAGATCTCCTTTGAGAGCGGGCTGGCATTCCGCCGGTTGCTGTAATAATCCGAAATTGCCTCTGCCACGGTTTCCGAAACATCCGACGTGGCGTACTTTGAAATCCTGGCCACCTGGTCGGCCGCCAGTTTCCGGTTTTGCTGCCAGCCTGGGGCGACCCGGTCAAGGGCGCGGGAAACGAGTTCAGATGCCGCCGTTCCCTGTCGCCACGCCGCTGATCTGGCCTGCTGCGCTTTTCTGTCCGTCCCCGGGAATCGTTTCCGCAGGATCGCTGCCTCAATCTGGTGGCCCATCTCATGGACGATGATGCTCTGGTAGGCAGTCCCCCGCGGGTGAAAGCCCGCATCCAGATCCTCCCGGTACGCCGCCACCGCATTCCCTTCAGATGAAAAGATCCCCGGGTGCAACATGATGACCCCTTCCACCGTCGTGCCTGCATAGGCATTATTGCCCTTGAGCGTTGCTGTAAGCCTGAGGTCCGCGCCCCCGATTCCGGGAAACTCCGACAGCATGCCCTCAACCGCATCGCTTAAGTTTCTGGCCACATCGAAATCAATTCTTGACAGCGTTCTGTCCATCTCCATTCCATACGTTCTGGTCATGTACTGACTGAGTTCCGCCAGGCTGCCGGCATCCATGGCACGCATGTACTTAACGCCGCCGCCATATGATCCGCTTCCCTTTCCCATCCGGCCTCACCCCGCCTCAATGCGCCTGCGCATGACAGATGAGAAGGTCGGGACCGGCATAAACGGCACCGTAAGGCTTTCCGGCTTTTTCCCATGCAGGAGGACCAGAACCGGCCGCAGGCGCTCCTGCATCTCAGTCACGCCGCGCTCAAGCCATGCCTGTCCGGCCTTGCTGTTCATGCACCCGACCGTTGAAAGCGCAACGACGGACTGCTCCGGATAGCAGTCCCACATAAAGTCCGCACCGTCCGCATATGACCACAGGACGGACGGCACCACGTTGATCCCCTCCTCTGCCCAGTACCTGGCCAGCCAGGCATTCCTGTACATGTTGTAGATGCGCAACGCCGCCGGAAACGCGTCATATACGGAAAACTCAGGCGAGCAGACGGCACCAAACTGCGTGAGCAGCCTCAGCGTTTGCCTTGGATGGCTCCATGCCCGCCTGAAATGCTCATCATCCACCCAGAAATGAACGCCTGTAAAGCGCCGCCGAGATGCAGGACAGGTGGATGCCGCATTAAAGCTGACCCACTTTTCTACCTCGATCCCGCTGCATGGCAGCATTTTCGGAATGCCGTATGAACCCGTCCCGGGAAACTGTGCGATGTTGAGGTTTTCCCAGTACATGCTGTCCCGGTACGGGCGGCCCCCGGAATCTTTCATATTCCGCCCTCCTTTCCCCTGCTCCTGCCTGTCCGGGACAAGAATCTTTTGACTGCGTCCCCATCCGGACCGGCCGGATGCTGGCATGTGACTGCACTGGCCGGGCGGATTAAAAGGGAATCATGATCTTGCCGTACAGCGAGTTGATCGTATCGAAGACAAAGCCCATGCCCAGTCCCTTTGCAGACGGCATCCACAGTTTCCTCGGGTTCCAGTTCCGGAATCCATCCTCCGCGAACTCGGGCAGATCCGGGTTATAGTCAGGATTGTCCTGCCATTCGCCGCCCTCGATGCAGTAGAGGTACAGCTGCGGATGCTGTTCCCGCATGCGCAGGAACCTGCCACTGCGCTCAACATGTGCGCCAAAACCACAAAAAGCGCAGCCAGTCCGGTCTGCGCCTGTTGTCCTGTACCTGCATGCCTTGCAGGGCCGCGAAATCCGCTCAATATCGCCGTAAATCGGTGCGATGTCGTAGTGCATGAGGGAGAGATAGGCGAGCACATCCTGTTCCCGCCAGAAAGCCATGGGCGTGCTGACGCCATGCCGGCTGTCATATGCATTGCACCCGTTGACGAGCCAGGCCCGCTCCCTCAGCCGTCCCTCGACCGCCATCGTCCCGACGATGCCATGTCTGCCCGTCTGCTTTTCATATGTTTTCATGGGCTGCTTTTTCATAAGGGAACAGCACCGGTCCGATATGCGGAACGGCGCCTCCTCCGCCAGTTTCTGCCAGCGGGACCTGTCAAACATGCTGGGCGACGTCTTGCCATTCTTGCGCATGACCTGCACAACCTCCGTCATGTACTTCCTGCGCATGCCCGTCGGATCATAGATCCGAGCTGCCCTGACTGCAGCGGCAACCGTTTTGCTGATGAGGGGATACCCCTCTGTCCGGACCACATCGACAAACGTCGTTTCCGGCCGGATCTCAACCACATTCGGCTGTGCCAGTGCGAACTGCCTGACCTCGGGAAACTCAAGACCCGTGTTCGAAAACACCGCGGGCACATCCGGGTACAGTTGCCGAACCATATGCAGCAGCGCCGTAGAATCCTTCCCGCCGCTGAAACTGACATACACCCGGCCGTCCCAGTACTGCACCCATTCGTGAATCCGCTCTCTGCTCAGCTTGACCTTCTCGCCGAGCGGCAGCTCCTGCAGCATTTTCAGTTCTTCTCTGGTATGCGCCATTTCCTTCATCCGCGCCGCCTCCCCGCATTAATCATTCTGGCACCGCAATGCTGGCAGAACCGGTCTTTCTGGCAGGTTATGCCAAAGTATCCCTTTGACCCGCACCTGCTGCACCTGTATGTCTCATCCGGGAACATCACCCGTTCCGTATCGTCCATAAAAGGATCACCCGGGCTGAGCTTTTCCCATTCGGCATCAAAGGTAATGGTGCCTTCCTCAGCCATTTCAAGATCATCCAGCAGCGCTGAGAACCGTTCCATTCTCGCCTCATGCTCACGCCCTGAGATGCCGTCAAAGAAGCGCATCTCATTCATGGCCCTTTCCAGTTCCGACAGGCTGATCCAGAGCTCGCGCTCATCCGATCCCTCGTACGAGTTCATTCTCATGCGAATACCACCGGCCTTCCCTGTTTTGAACCCTGCGGTATGAATCCCCGCTCACATTCTGCAAACGGACAGTACGGATATCCGCTCCTCACATTAAGGAACAGGCATCCCTGACAGCGCCTCGGCACACGTTTCTTTTGTGTGAACGTCATAACAAATCCCATCTTGATTAACCTAGATTCCATTGATATTGATCTGTCAAATCTGTGAAAAGGCATAAAAAAAAGAGCTCCCGTTTCCGGAAGCTCAAATTAGGAGGGTGAATATCTACACTGTTTAGGCACGAGAGAGCACTTTTTTTAACCTCTCTCAGGTAATTTGTCAGTTTTTATCTGTATCTGCCTTTCTGATTTGTACAATTTTACAATGAAAATCCGGCAGGTTCAGGCATCCCTGAAACACGCAGAATTCCCCGGACGCTGATGCCGTCACCCCCTTTCGAATTCGAGGGGGTAAAATCCGGATGATGAAGTCTTTCCAGGATACCAGGGATTTCGCCGTTTCTCTCTTTCGCAT
>JAFSZW010000339.1 GCA_017458865.1 Clostridia bacterium | reverse complement strand
GTCTTGCCGTGGTCAACGTGTCCAATCGTTCCGATGTTCACGTGCGGCTTCGTACGTTCGAATTTTTGCTTCGCCATTGGAAAAACCTCCTCGATATTTCGGCTGACAGTAATTTGTTGCGGCCCGCCGAATTGTCGGTGGTCGCTGTGGAGCAGGTGATGGGAATCGAACCCACGCGATCAGCTTGGGAAGCTGAAGTTCTGCCATTAAACTACACCTGCAGGTCTGCCAACCGCGATTAACGCCCATATTCTATCTGAATCATAAAAGAATGTCAATACTCGATAATTCATTTTTCAGCGGAATTATGCGATTTTCATTCCATAACCAAAGTAACGCCCTTCTGTCCGCCATCTCATCGGGCACCTGGAACAGGGATAGAAGGGCACCTGGATTCGCATCCTGATTGATTCCAGTTCCAGAAACGCCGCCTTCTTCATCTTACCAGGCAATGCCTCATTGTGCCCGGATGCTGCCTGGTCATTATCCGCCTGAATGTTTACGCGCTGTTCATCTGCCTCAGTCAGCATCCACAAAAGCAACTCATTCCGGCATCTGTGCCACGCCAGGCTCGCAATCCTCACACATTCCCCGATGTCCATCCGGACAATCTGTACCGCCAGAGTGTAGCCCGGGCATCCGTTTTTAAGCCGATATCCACAGTCTCAGGCAACTCAGATATTGGATCTCCTGCCCAGATACCAACCTCTCGCTTCCATCCTGTATAGACAGCTTCAGGTATTTGCATCGTCGCCGTTATTCGGTTCCCGGCCTGTCTTCCTGCGTGCACTGCCCTCCGCGATCACCTTCCGTCCCCGGCTGACGCGCGACTTTCTGGCATGCTCTCTGGCATTGACGCGCACAGCTTCCCTGCGGCGTTCACGCATCTGGGCACGCCTGTCGTCCGCACTTGCACTTTCGATTATGATCCCGTTTGATTTAAGCACATCCTCAAGTTTGAACTTGAGCCGCTGGATGGTATTGTCAATGCTCTTGGTTGTCCGTCCAAGTGTCTTCGCAATCTCCTGATAGCTTTTTCCATCTACATATAAATAGAAGACTTCGCGCTCAAGCGGCGAGAGAAGGGGCATCAGGTGACTTTCGATGCTGTCGAGATCCTCCTGATCGATGATCAGCTCCATGGGATCTACGTTTTTCTGTTCCACCAGCGTATCCATGAGCGTCCGGCTTGCGCCATCCTCATACACCGGTGTGCTGAGGGAGACGTAATAGTTCAGCGGAATGTGTTTCTGTCTGGACGTTGCACGCACCGCACTCATCACCTGGTTCTGAATGCGCAGCTCTGCATACTGGCTGAACGAGAGCGATCTCGCCGGATCGTACTCTCGCAGCGCCTTGTACAGTCCGATCATTCCCTCCTGGATCATATCATCCCGATCCGCACCCACCAGAAAGTAGGGGCGGCACTTGTGACTGACCAGTGTCTTATACTGATCGAGCAGGTATTCCATGGCCAAAGGATCCCCGTCCTGTGCCAGTTTCACTACAGCCTCGTCCGGCATGCCGTCGTACTTGACCGTTTCCATTCCTACTCTTCCGCCTCGCCTTTCCGCATCCGGTCGAAGATTTCACGCTGCTCAGAACTGAGCCTTGTCAGCAGATCCCCGCGCGACCTTGGGAGCTCCGACGCAGTCTTCCTGCCCTGCGTACGGACCTGTGTCAGCTCGATCAGGAATTCCCGGGATGAGACGCGCACAGCGCCGCGTCCCATCGTCACGGTCTGTTCCACAGAATCGCTGGTTGCCACCCGAACCTTGCGCCATTTGGGTGTTGCCTCACAGGTTGCCTCAATGAAATTGTCAGCACTCTCGCCGTGCCTGGTGAACACGACCTGAATGCCGTACTGCTCCATCCGGGTACTGATCGGCCGATCCGTATAATGGCCGTCAAATACGACGATGACCTCCTCACCCGAATAACCCGCGTAATCCGCGATCATGTGAATGAGCCTGTCCCTCGACTCCTCAATCGTCAGATGTTCCCGCTGAGGGACCGACCATGCCCCGATCACGTTGTATCCGTCCACCAGGAGAAGCGGCTTCACCTGGCACCTCGTTTTTCCGCAATAGCAAAGAGTACAATGCCTGCTGCCACAGATGCGTTGAGTGAGTCAATCTCACCGTACATCGGAATGGTCACCATATCGTCACAATGCTCTGCAACCAGCTTGGAGATACCATCGCCCTCTGAGCCAATCACCAGTGCTACCGGTCCGGAATAGTCCGCACTCCGGTAATTCTTGCCATCCATGGCAGTACCGAACACCCAGCATCCCTCTTTCTTGAGATATTCCAGTGTCCTTGAGAGATTCGTCTCCCGCACCACAGGAATATGCTCCACCGCACCTGCGCTGGCCTTGACCGCCGACGGCGTCAGGCCGACAGCACGCCGCGTCGGGATGATGACACCATGCGCACCCGCGCACTCTGCGCTCCTGATGATGGCGCCGAGATTATGCGGATCCACAATGCCGTCAAGTACGACAATAAACGGTTCTTCTCCCCTGTCCGTCGCCCTCCGAAAGATGTCCTCCATGGTATGGTACTCATAGGCTGAAACCACCGCAATCATCCCCTGATGATTCGGTGCCATGGCATCCAGGCGTACCCGGTCCACTTCCTGTACCACAACGTGCTGTTCCCGGGCCATGGCGACAATCTCCCTGGCAGAGCCCATCAGCTCGCCCCGCGCCACCAGCAGCTTTTCCATGTCACGACCGGCCTTAAGCGCCTCGCGGATCGGATTGCGTCCAACCAGCAGATTCTCTGCCTCATGCTCCGCCTCCGGCGCAGCCGTGTACTCCCGTCCGCCCTGCTGCATGCGCTCTGTCGGATGCTTTCCGTCAAAGGCCTGCCTGTCATCGCGCGGGCGTCTGTCGTCATAGGGACGCCTCTCCTCCCGAGGCTGTCTCGGCTGTTCCCTGTCGCCTCTGCCGCCGGCAGTGCCCTGGTTCTTTCCAAAATGCCGGGTGTCCCCACTGCGCTCTGCGCGTGGTGCGCCCTTTCCATATTCACGCGATCCGCCGCCGGTTCTGTCCGCGTTCCCGCGTTTCCAGTCCTTATCCGCAAATTCACGTTCGGGTTTCTGCTGCCCGTGATCAGGCTTTTTCGCATTCCCCTTCTCGCCGATCAGCGCCCTGTCCCGTTTCGGGCGCAGCGTCTTCTCATCGTCCCGCCAGTCATCTCGCGGGCTTTTTTTCTTTCCGGTAAACTTATCATAAAACGCCATAATTAGTGCCTCTCTCCCCCTGTGCGTTCATTCTCGTCCTTCAAGTCATTCACAACACTGCTTCCGGTTCAGGCATCCGTCCCGTCCATTTTGCCGATTGACGCTGCCCTTGCCCGCATCGCCGCCATCTGGCCGCAGCTGTTTTTGCCCTCCGGACAGGGTCCCGAAAGGCACGCTGGTCCGGCCTTCGCAAACAGCACCGGTGCTGCCTGCCTGCAGCAGATCAGCATCTGCCAGGCCATCTCGCGGATTTCCCACTGTGCCCGTCCGCAGCAGCGCAGCGAAAAGAAATGTGCCAGTTCCCTGGCATTCATCGTCACAACAAGCCGCGTCGCCGCCGCGTTCGGCAAAACAAATCGGGCATCCTCATTGCTGGACTGTCCCTGACCGCCAAGCGCTGTCTGCCATTCGCAGTACCAGTTATGCATCTGGTCCATCTGACTGATATACCGTTTTTCAGCCTCCGGTCCAAGCGCAGTAATCGCAGGCGGAATGACATAATCAAACGTCTTCTCCATGGAGACGTAGCGCTGGCTCTGAACGGAAAATGACGCAATGCGGTGACGTGTCAGCTGTGCCAGCAGTGCCCGGCTGACGCCTTCTACCAGGAATGAAAAACTCGCGTGCTCGGCCACTGACAGATGTCCACGCCCCATAACGCCCTCAAGAAATGCCGCCTGATCCTGCGTATCCACCCGTTCAAGCAGCTGGTCCATATCCATGCCGGAATAACACATTCTGGCCGCAAGTGCTGTCAGCTTATCCGGATCCGGTGTCATCGTCAGAAGTTTTACTTTCAGTTGTGCTTTCCCCATAGTTCCTCCGTCTTCTCAAGCGCACGCCCCATCAGGTACAGCATCCTTTCCTGACGCTGCTTTACATAAAGCATTCCCCAGAGTGCCTCAAGTCCCGTCGCCTGTCCATAATCTGCCGCACTGGCATGTTTCGGCGGTGCGTGTTTTGCCTGGGCATTTCTGCCCTTTTTGACTATATCCTGCTCCTCCTCATCCAGTTCCCCCCGGATCGCCTCCAGCATCGCCGTCTGAGCGCCGGCGCTGACCATTCGGGTCGCCATTTTGTGCATGGCGCCCACCTGCATGCCTGAAGTAAGCAGATATGAGCGGACATACAGATCATGCAGTGTATCACCCAGATAAGCCAGCTGCAGTGCATTGAATGATCTCGTATCTCCAAATGAAAAGGCCTTATCAAAGTCCTCCAGCACAAGCGGATTCACCTTTGGCAGCCTCCCTTTTTCAGTTTCTATAAAACCCCATGATTAGTATATCACCAAACGCGCAGATAATAAAGCCGGAATTTTCGCAGATCGGAACTGCATCCGGCGTGCATAATCCCGTTGCTGCCGTACAGTGTTGGCCCTATCGCAGTATCGTCGACGATCAGCCGTCATGAAAAAGGACAGCGGCTTCCCGCTGTCCTTTTGTTTGTTATTCGACAACTGCACCCTTGTTCGCGGAGGAAACCAGTTTGGCATAGCGTGCCAGGTATCCCTTCGTGACGTTTGGCGGCGGGCAGACCCACTTTGCCTTGCGGGCACTGAGTGTTGCCTCATCCACCTTGAGCTCAAGCTTTCCTTCAGGGATGTTGATGGAGATGATGTCGCCCTCCTCAACCAGTCCGATGAGACCGCCGCTTGCAGCCTCAGGCGATACATGGCCGATGGCCGCACCACGGGTCGCACCGGAGAAGCGTCCATCCGTGATCAGGGCAACCTCTTTATCGAGGCCCATGCCGCAGATAGCGGATGTCGGCGAGAGCATCTCGCGCATGCCAGGACCGCCCTTCGGGCCCTCGTAGCGGATAACCACTACATCGCCCGGATGGATCTGACTCTCATAGATCGCCTTAATCGCAGCATCCTCGCTGTCAAACACGCGGGCCGGGCCCTCGTGGACGAGCATTTCAGGTGCTACTGCGCTGCGCTTGACAACTGCGCCGTCAACGGCGATGTTGCCGCGCAGGATCATGAGGCCGCCGGTCTCGGAATAGGGATGATCAAACGGACGGATCACCTCATGGTTGAAGTTCTTCGCATGTGCGATTTCCTCGCCCAGCGTCTCACCGGAAGCCGTCAGAGCATCCTCAAAGAGGAGGCCGCGTCCGAGGAGCTCGCTCAGGACGCCCATTACGCCGCCTGCCAGATGCAGGTCAATGACGTGATGCGCACCGGCCGGTGCCAGGTGGCACAGGTTCGGCACCTTGGCGCTGGTCTCGTTCACCCAGTTCAGGTCAAAGTCAATGCCTGCCTCATGGGCAATGGCCGGCAGATGCAGCACCGTATTGGTGGAGCAGCCAAGTGCCATATCCAGGCAGAGCGCATTGCGGAATGCCTTCTCGGTCATGATCTTGTCAGGTGTGAGGCCTTCCTCGACCATCTTCACCACGCGCATGCCGGTGCGCTTGGCCAGGCGGATACGGGCGCCGTCAACGGCGGAAATGGTGCCGTTTCCAGGCAGTGCCATACCGATAACCTCGGTGATGCAGTTCATAGAGTTGGCTGTGAACATGCCGGAGCAGGAACCGCAGCCCGGGCAGGCGCTGGACTCGACATCATTGAGACCCTTGTCATCAATCTTACCGGCCTTGTAAGCGCCAACCGCCTCAAAGACGGAGTTCAGATCCAGATCGCCCTCTCTGCCAGGCATCTTGCCGGGGAGCATCGGGCCGCCGGATACGACCATGGCGGGCAGGTTGAGGCGGCGGGCCGCCATCAGCATACCAGGCACGATCTTGTCGCAGTTGGGGATGAACACCATGCCGTCAAAGCCATGTGCGATAGCCATGGATTCGCAGCTGTCCGCAATCAGTTCACGGGAAGCCAGCGAATATTTCATGCCGACATGACCCATGGCAATGCCGTCGCAGACACCAATTGCCGGGAACTCTACCGGCACGCCGCCGGCCATCCGAATGCCGTCCTTGACAGCCTGAGCGATGTTCTTGAGATGGTTGTGTCCCGGGACACAGTCAGACTGTGCGGAAACAACGCCGATCAGGGGACGGCCGAGTTCCTCGTCCGTCAGACCCAGCGCTTTCCAAAGAGAGCGGTGCGGCGCCTTCTCGGGACCACACTTTACGCGATCACTGATTCTTTCCATTACAGTTCAACCTTTCCGGTCCAGCTCATCTTGCTGCGCAGATCCTTGCCGACCTCTTCCAGCTTGCTTCCAGCCTCAATGCGGCGGCGGGCCAGGAAGTGCGGACAGCCAGCCTGGTTCTCAAGCAGCCAGCTGCGGGCAAAGGTGCCATCCTGGATCTCGCTCAGGACCTTCTTCATTTCCTTCTTGGTTTCCTCGGTGATCAGGCGGTTGCCAATCTCGTAGTCGCCGAACTCAGCGGTGTTGGAGATGGAATAGCGCATGCCGGCAAAGCCGTGAGCGAAGATCAGGTCAACGATGAGCTTCATCTCATGGATGCACTCAAAGTAAGCGTTCTCCGGCTGATAGCCTGCCTCAACCAGCGTGTCAAATCCAGCCTTCATCAGGGCGGTTACGCCGCCGCAGAGGACGCACTGCTCGCCGAACAGGTCGGTCTCAGTCTCCTCGCGGAACGTCGTCTTGAGAATACCCGCACGAGCGCCGCCGATACCGGCTGCATAAGCCAGCGCGATATCCTGGGCCTTGCCGGAGGCATCCTGATAAACAGCGATAAGGTCCGGAACACCCTTGCCCTCGAGATACTGGCTGCGAACCGTGTGGCCCGGGCCCTTGGGGGCAACCATGATGACGTCAACATCTTTGGGCGGGCGGATGCAGCCAAAGTGAATGTTGAAGCCATGCGCGAATGCCAGGATCATGCCGGGACGCAGATAAGGCGCAATGTCCTTCTCATACATGGCAGCCTGCTTCTCATCATTGATGAGGATCATGATCAGGTCAGCAACCTTGGCAGCCTCAGCAGTGGTCATAACCGTCAGACCGGCTTCCTCTGCTTTCTTCCAGCTCTTGGAGCCCTCATACAGTGCAACAACGACATCGCAGCCGGAATCCTTCAGGTTAAGCGCATGTGCGTGTCCCTGGGAGCCATAACCGACAATCGCAATCTTTTTCCCCTCAAGGAATGAGAGTGAGCAATCCTGCTCGTAGAACATCTGAGCCATACTAATTTTCCTCCCTTTAGTGAGTGTAAAATCAAATCCGGATTATTGAATGCGGGCCACCCCGCGGATAAGCTGTTACAGATCGAAAATCTCGGAGTTCATGATCTGGCTTCCACGCTGAAGCGCGACCGTACCGGTCCTGACAATCTCCATGATTCCGTAATCCTCAAGCAGTTCTATCATGGCGCTGACCTTGTCGATATCACCGGTAATCGTAAGCGACAGGGAGTCACGGGTGACATCCACAACTTTCGCCTTAAAGATCTCGACCAGCCGCATGAGTCCCTCGCGATCCGAGGCATTGGCTGCAACCTTGACCATAACCAGCTGACGCTCAACGGTGCTGGCGGGATCATATACCCGGACCTTGCGCACACAGATCAGCTTGTAGAGCTGCTGGACCAGCTGCTCCACGCTCGAGTCATCGCCGAGCACCACAATGGTGATCCTCGATACGCTCTGATCCTGCGTCGGGCCGACAGCCAGGCTCTCAATATTGAATCCGCGGCGGGAAAAAAGGCCGGATACCCTGGACAATACGCCGGGTTCATTGCTGACCAGCACGCCAACGGTATATCGGTTCTGTCCGTTTTTATTCATAAAACGCCCTCCATCTCAGCCCGGTTAATTGAGGCAGAAGGAATCAATCGGTGAGCCTGGTGCGACCATCGGTGCAACCATCTCATCAATATCCAGCATGCACTCAATCAGGTAAGGTGCGCCAAGTGTCAGTGCCTCCCTGAACGCAGCCTCAAATGCTGCCACATTGTCCACCCGTACGCTCTTAATGCCGTAGGCATCTGCCAGTTTCATGAAATCCGGCCCACGGTCAAGGGTTGTCTGCGAATACCGTTTGCCGAAGAACAGTGTCTGCCACTGCCGGACCATGCCGAGTGTACCGTTGTTGAACAGCACGACGATTACAGGGAACTGGTAATATGCAATGGTTGACAGTTCTGTCAGGTTCATGCGGAAGGAGCCGTCGCCTGTCACCAGCACAACCGGCTTGCCCTGTGCCTTCGCAGCGCCCATCGCCGCGCCAAGGCCGAATCCCATTGTGCCCAGACCGCCGCTGGTCACCAGCTGATGCGGGCGGATGAACGGGAAATGCTGCGCCGTCCACATCTGGTGCTGACCGACGTCCGTTGCAACCGTAATATCCGGCGCCAGATCGGACATCGTCCTCAGGATCTTTCTCGGCTCAAACAGGTCATTGGTGAGATGCTCCTCAGCCATGCTCTGCGCCTGATGCATCCAGACAGGATGTTCCTTCTGCTCAAGGCGTGGCAGGAGCAGCCCCAGAACCGTCCTTGCATCGCCGGTAATATGCAGCGTGGTCGTCACGTTCTTGTTGATCTCTGCCCGGTCAATATCGATGTGGAGCACTTTGGCATTCGGTGCAAAAGCCGCCGCATTGCCCAGTGCGCGGTCTGAGAACCGGACGCCTATGGCGACCAGCAGGTCGCAGCGCTGCATCGCGATGTTGGCCGCATGCGTGCCATGCATGCCGAGCATGCCCAGCATTCTGGGATTGGCCTCAGAGAGCGCGCCCAGTCCCATCAGGGACGAAACCACAGGCGCATCAATCCGCTCTGCCAGTTCAAGCAGCTCCTGCTCCGCGCCGGAAAGGATGATGCCGCCGCCATAATAAATCAGCGGGCGCTCGGCATTTTGCACCAGTTCAACGGCCCTGGCCACATACGGCTCTACCCGCAGCTTGTACCGCTCCAGGGCAGCGCCGACAGGCCGCAGCTGCACGGTCGGATGGCTGGCAGAAAGCGGCGGAATCAGCGCATCGCCAGTCGCCGGCACATAATCCGTTTCCGCAATCTGGACATCCTTGGGGATATCCACCAGCACAGGTCCCGGACGGCCGGTCGCCGCAATAAAGAACGCCTCACGGATGGTATCCGCCAACTTTCTGACGTCCGTCACCATGTAATTGTGCTTCGTAATCGGCATGGTAATGCCTGAAATATCCGCTTCCTGGAAGGAGTCGGTACCCATCAGGCTCTGCGGCACGTTTCCGGTAATAAAGACCGTCGGTGTCGAGTCCATGTATGCCGTAGCAATTGCCGTGACGAGATTGGTTGCGCCCGGACCGCTGGTTGCAAGGCACACGCCGGTTTTCCCTGTTACGCGCGCATAGCCGTCCGCGGCATGTCCCGCATGCTGCTCATGTGCTGTCAGGACATGTCCGATACGGTCGCTCCGCTTATAGAGTTCATCATAAATCGGCAACACGGCACCGCCCGGGAAGCCGAAAATCGTCTCCGTTCCCTGTTCAATGAGACATTCAATTAAAATGGCTGCTCCGCAAAGTTTCAAATCTGTTCACCCTTTTTCTTTATTGGCATAGCGCATCCAGTGATCAAGTGGAAAAAAAACAGCCATCCTCCCTCTTAGGGCGAATGACTCGCGGTACCACCTAATTTCTGTGCAACGCACACTCCGGAATGGTTCATTCCTTACGGCTGTAACGGGCCACCCGGCAAGCCTACTGGGTTCAGTCTGACCGAACCGTTCAGCCCGCTGCTCAGAGGGGACTATTGTCTGCGCTCATCTGCAGAAGGCTTCCACCATTCCTTCCTCGCTGTCCAGTATCCCGCAGTTTTTTCCTCGTCATCGCGAACCTTGCGATATATTATCACGTGCTTTTTCCGCTGTCAAGCACATGATTTCAGGAAATCCACATCAAATGGCCCGTTTTCCGCCTCTGTCACTGCCGGCTTTCATCACCCCGGCTCCCGGCAAAAACACGAATCAGGATAATGATCCGCAATTTGTCCGGTCTCATGCCTGCTCTTCCAGCGGGACAATGCAGGATGGACGGATCCCCGGTGTCTCGCAAAAGCAGACCGGGGTCAGTTCCATGCCTGTCCGCCTGAACAGCGTAAGGCCAAATGAATCCTGGTCGGCCGTGATTGCCCAGTTCCTGTCCATAAAGACATCCCGGGGTGTCTTTCCTGAATGGCTGTGAACGGATCTCATGCCGAGGCTGCCGTCCGGACAAACCGTAAACTGCACGACGGCATTCCGTTCCCGGCAGCCGATATATACCGTATCGCCTGTCGTCTTAACCGCGCTTGCCCGGACTTCCCTCAGTTCATCCTCCGGGATAATGCGCTGACTGTTAAGACAGATGCACGCTTTCCTGTCCAGCCTGTAAATATTCCCGCTCAGTTCACCGACCACATACAGGAGCTCCGGATGACCGGGAACCCTCACCATGTGCCGCGGACCTGCACCGGGTTCAAGCGCAATCCGTCCGACTGCCTCAAGCGTACCCTCTGACCGGTTCAGCCGATACACAAATACCGCGTCCAGTCCCAGATCCGCAGTATAGACCAGGTCATCCATGCAGAGCGTCGAGTGGACATGCGGTCCTTCCTGGCGGACCGAATCCACGCCATGACCGGTGTGCCGGATCAGCGCCGTCTGCTCAAGAATGGCTCCATCCCCGCCAAGGCGGAATACGCTCAGTGAACCCGAAAAATAGTTGCTGACAAAAAGATACGCCTGCCGTTCATCCATTGAAATATGGCACGGTGCGTCCTCCACCGGCTGCCGCTGGCACAGACGCCACCCATTCCGGTCCTTCTCAAGCTGTACGATGTTTCCGGCGCGTTCCCGTTCCTCCACCGCATACAGCGCTGTGCCGTTCGGGTGCATATGCAGCCATGACGGATTTTCCGTTTCGCAGCACTCAGGTGCCACGCTGAGCGTTCCGCGCTCCTCATCCAGCACTGCGCTCATAATCCCCGGCATTCCAGGAGCGGCGTAACTGCCGATCAGGAAAGCGCGTTTCCTGCCACTCATATTATCTGTCCCTTCCCGCCTGCCGGCGCCCCCTGCCCAGTCCGTACACCTGCCATTTGTTTTTCATCCCGGCTCAGTCATACAGCAGATACGGCTTGATCTTCAGGCCAAACGCCTCAACGCCTGGCCAGTAGGTATTGACCATGCCATATGCATCCAGAAAACCCCTGCGGTACATATCCGTCCCGAGGAGGCGGTCTATAAAGTACCCTTTGTTTTCCTCTGCCTGCAGGAATTCAAACTTATCCCCCGCCTGCTCCCTCACGGCATCCATCAGGTGAATGCCGCAGGAAAACGAATCAAATATGTCCCTGTCCACAACATGCATCTGCACGCCGAAGCAGGTCTCCCCGGCATATTTGCTGAATGTCGGCCTGAATGATGTCCGCCGGTAATGCACGCCCGGCAGATAAAGCCGGTTAAGCGCTGCCTCAAGCGCAGCACCGTTCAGGAATGGTGCACCAATCACCTGAAACGGCTGCGTCGTCCCCCGTCCCTCACTGATATTCGTTCCCTCAAAAATGCATGTGCCGATATAGCACAGCGCCGTTGCCAGATCCGCACAGTTGGGCGATGGTGCAACCCACGGCAAGTCCGTCTCATCCAGGCACTGCGCGCGCTGCCAGCCCGTAAGGGGCACCACCACAAGCGTCATGTGGAGCCTCAGATACGCCTTTACATATCCCGCATATTCCCCTATGGTCATGCCGTACTGCGTCGGCAGCTCATATCGCCCCACAAACGAGGCGAATGCAGGATCCAGCATTGTCCCGCAGCGCCGCACACCCCCGAGCGGATTTATCCTGTCAAGCACAACCAGCGGTTTCCCGGCACGGGCACAGACCTGCATCATATCAGCCAGGGAATAGATGTACGTATAGAATCTGGCGCCGACATCCTGGATGTCAAATACAAGCACATCAAAGGCATCCAGCATCTCATCCGTCACTCTGGCCTGTTGCCCGTATGTACTGTAAACCGGTATGCCGGTCTCCGGGTCCACCTGATCGTCTATCCTCATCCCTGCCTGCGCATCTCCGCGAATCCCGTGCTCAACGGCAAAAAGCGCGCTCAGGTGATACCGTTTATGCAGGATATCTATTGTTGACCGCAGTTCATGGTTTACCCCCGTCTGGTTGGTCATAAGACCAATCCGCCTGCCCCGTAGGATCTCATCTGCCTGCTCAATGCGGTCTATACCGCTCAGGACATGCGCTCTTTGAATCATGCGTTCCCTCTGTTCTACCGTCATCAGTGCGGATTGTTTCTGAACCCCCAGTACGCCCGCATCCGGGCGCCTCATATGCACATTGCAGCCTCAGCGGGCAAAATCAAACACCGGCCAGAAAGACGCCTGCCAGACCCAGCCGCCTTGATAGTATCCTGTTTTAATTGAGGTGATGATATAATCCTCTGGCACTTCCCGGGCGCAAACCCTGTATCTGCCAAAGTCTCCCTTGAGTTCATTCTTTTCAAAGTAAACACCATACGTATCATACAGGTTGCCCGCATCCCGGCTCTTTTGAGACAGTTTCTCCGTTTCCGTAGTGTAAAGGATCATCTCCAGCCTGGTAGATCCATCTGCCTCAAAGTTGAAACCATCCTCTGCAATCCAGTAGAGTTTTCCATCATACCAGTAAACATAGACATGCTGCTCCGGACTGAAAAGCCGCAGAACGCCTTTTACTGCAATTTCCTCAAGTGCCGTTCCCCCACAGTCCACAGGCCGGAACACAGCATCTGGCATATAGTGAATGTCTGCGTCACTGTCCCCATCCGCACTCGGCTGGACAGTCAGGTATATTCCGGTGCTGACCCTTCGAAACAGGCCGAAATCAAGCATGATTTCATATTCTTCGCCGGTCCTTATTCCATCTCCGACGGCCTCAAAACCGGCTTTCAGATCCTCCCTGTGGAAATAATCTGCCACATCCGGGGACAAAATACCGCACGTTGTCTCAAGTCGAACCTGTTTTCCCGTCTCTGCAGACTTCAGCACAAGTGTATACCCTGTCGGTCCCTGTCCATACCAGAAACCCACGCCGCTCAGGCGCAGCCGGTCCTCCTCAACTGCCGCTCCCTCGACCTGAAAGCAAAACCCCTGAGAGAGTGGGCTCACCGATCCATTGCTCCCACACGCCGTTCGCAAAAACACGGCGATGCAGAATATCACTATACCAAAGCATGCAGAATACAACGCAGATGCGGCGAACCTGTCCGGGAAAATCTGCTGAAAGAGCCGATACACTGTTGCGCCCAGGACAGCACCTGCGATGTTGCTGCAGAGGTCGTCAAATTCAAATGTGCCTCTCATCAGGGTAAACTGTGCTGTTTCAATGGCCGCAGATACGACAAGCGATACAAGGATCACCAGGAGGTATGTTTCCCATGACCTGTCCTGCCATTTGACCGCCATAAGGAAGCCGAGCGGTACAAACATGGCTATATTGGCCAGGATTTGAACCCCATTTGACCTGCTGCCGCCAAACCACAGCTTATATGACCAGAACAGTTCAAACCTGCCAGGATAATACCCGACATTCCGACTCAGGATGGTATACCAGAAAAGCGTCACCAGATAGACAAAAAAGGCACATCCCAGCACAATCTGCAAAGATGTCTTTTTCCGTTTGTCAGACACTTTTCCGTTCCTCCCTTTCTCTGTCGCTGTGAGAATCATCCATTCAGTTCTCGTGGGAAACCTCCGTCCGACACACACCTGTCGCGTTCCCAGGCCGCCTCTTCGCCGCGATCCGGCAGATATACAAATCAGAACACTGACCACAACGTCCCAGATAGCCCGGAGGAATGCTATTCGGGGACAGGCAGTGTCTTGTCCACTCCGGTTTTCAGCGAATCCTTCCAAAGACCGCCGGAAAAGGCGTCAGAAGGCATTTAGACTTTTGGTCTGTTTTCTGAATGCCCTTTCTTGTCAGAACTGGCTTCTCCGATTTAGCCTGGTGTTTCTGATTATTTCGTTCAATCCCGTATAATTATCTTGATTTGGAGATTTCAGTCAGCTCATCCTGAATCAGGCGTCATCATCCGTCCGCCAAAAAAAGACTCCTGAGTCGATCTGAAATTGTTACAAAATTGTTACAAATGTTAACAACTTTCCCGCCAGGTTTTCCCAGGGTTATCCACCGGTTTATCCACTTTTCAACAGAGTTGTCCACAGATTATTCGGAGTTTTCCCCCGTATTCTGCCGCTTTTTCGCCAAAAACCGACCAGGTTTTCCACAAATGCAGTTTTCAGACATCCACAGGTTGTGGATAACTTTTGCCGCTAATTGTTACAGAAATCGCCCTAATTGTTAACAAATTGTAACATTTTTAACAATTAGGGCGAGTATTATACCAATCTAAGAGATGGACAGGCATTGAGATCCAGATCCGCCAGTTCGCGTTTCATCAGACGGTAATATGCAGCACTGCCGATCATCGCGGCATTGTCCGTGCAGAGAATCGGCGGGGGCATCAACAGGCGCAGGCCGTGCTGCTCGCACTTTCGTGCCATGGCAGCCCGCAGTCCTGAGTTGCTGGCCACACCACCGGCCAGAGCAACCGTTTCAGCACCGGTATCCAGTGCTGCCAGAATGGCCTTATCGCTCAGCAGTTCCACAACCGCATGCTGGAAACTGGCGGCGATATCTGCAGCCGGAATGTCCTCGCCCTTTTGTCTGAGCGCATGCACCCGGTTGATCAGGGCTGTCTTGAGGCCCGAAAAACTGTAATCATACCGTCCGCTGATCTTCACATGCGGCAGCTGCAGTGCCATGGGATTTCCCTCTTTGGACAGTTTGTCAAGAAGAGGTCCTCCGGGATACGGCAGATTCAGGACACGCGCAGCCTTATCAAACGCCTCACCTGCGGCATCATCCATCGTCTGCCCCAGGAGAGTATAGGCCCCGTAATCATCCACCCGGACGATGTGAGAGTGTCCGCCGGATGCGATCAGGCAGACAAAGGGAGGTTCAAGGTCCGGGTGCGCGATATAGTTCGCGCTGACATGTCCTTCAATATGATTTACCGGGATGAGCGGCTTGTTCTCCGCATATGCCAGCGCCTTTGCATAGGCAACGCCGACCAGGAGTGCACCGACCAGTCCCGGCCCGTATGTGACCGCAATCGCATCCACATCCGCCAGTGTCAGATTCGCCTGAGACAGTGCCTCTCTGACTACCGGGTCCACGCTCTCCACATGCTTGCGCGATGCAATCTCCGGGACTACGCCGCCATACATGGCATGCAGCGGAATCTGGGACGCAATGATGGAGGATCTGACCTCGCGTCCATCCGCCACGATGGCAGCCGCAGTTTCATCACAGCTCGACTCAATCGCCAGGATAACCGCGTGCCTGCGCTCAATCAGCGCATCTGCACGCCTTTCCATCTCACTCAACCAGCTTCCGGTTCTTTCACCCATTGCCTGATCAGTCTCCTCATGAAAAAATAAAGCACAGTCAGCAAAGCAAGGATCACCGCACCCTGCACGGCAGCCTGCCTGAGACAGCGAAGCGCCGCCTGTTCAAACAGGCCAGCAGGCATGATCCGAATAACGATATCCGTTCTCGGGTCCATCTGCCAGAAATCATTGGTAAACAGAAAGCGGTGCATCCCCACAAATGCCGTTGAAAAATGTGTCGCTGCCCAGGCTGCAAACGCGGCAATACCGGCCAGACCTGCAGCAAAGCCCACGGAAACCGCCCGCAGGATGCGCCCACTTGTGCGGGAAAGCCAGGCCAGCGCCACGACCAGCAGGGCACAAAGCCCCATGGCAAGACGCGAAACGCGCTCTGCCAGACGAATCAGACGGCGGACATCCCCAAAGTGCACCCGTTCCTTCTCATTCAGCATCTCCGGCAGCTCATCACTGGTGCCTTTCATATATGCCGAAAGCGTCTCGGCAAAGCTGTGCTGCTGCTCCGCATTCAGCCCGATGTACGCATCCACCATGGCAGCATCC
>JAFSZW010000338.1 GCA_017458865.1 Clostridia bacterium | reverse complement strand
TTCCCTGGTCGAACCGCTGGTCCGTGAGAAACTGATCGCTGCCGATACCGCACTGACCTGTTTTTCGATTACTGGATACACGGGCGGCGGAAAGAAGATGATTGCCGGCTATGAGGATCCGGAGAGGGATTTGGCCCTGGACGCCCCGAGACAGTACGGGCTTTCCCAGATGCATAAACATCTGAAGGAAATGTCCTATATCAGCGGGCTGACAACGGACCCCATATTCTGCCCGATTGTCGCCGACTATCCTTGCGGGATGGAAGTTACTGTCGGACTGTTTGCGAAGGATCTGAAAGGAAAACTGTCGGATATCGCCGGATTGTACCGCTCGGTATACAGCGGCCCGGTAGTATGCTATCAGCAGGAATGCAGCGAAAACGGCTTCCTGACGGCAAATGCGTATTCCGGTTCGGATTCCATGCAGATCACGGTTGCAGGAAATGAAGACAGGATCCTGCTGGTCTCCCGGTTCGACAACCTCGGCAAGGGTGCAAGCGGCGCAGCGGTGCAGAACATGAACATTATGCTCGGACTTGCGGAGACGGAAGGCCTTATCCTCTGAAATCGATTTTGAAAGGGAAAGATATGAACGAAATACTTGGCGGGGTATGTGCTGCAAAGGGTTTTATTGCGTCGGGCGTACACTGCGGGATACGGAAGGGCCATCCCAAGAAGGACCTTGCGTTAATTGTAAGCAGTGTTCCTGCGGCAGCGGCTGCGGTCTATACCAAGAACCTGGTGCGGAGTGCCCCGATTGAGGTTACCAAGGCACATCTTGCGAACGGTTCAGCACAGGCGGTGATTGTCAACAGCGGAATTGCAAACACCTGCTGCGCTGACGGGATTGAAGTGGCTGAAAAAATGTGCGTACTCGCTGCTGATGCGCTTGGCATTCATGCGGACGATGTGGTTGTTGCCTCCACGGGCGTGATCGGGCAAAACCTTCCGATTGAGCCGATTCAATCGGGGATGCAGCCGCTTGTGTCGTCTCTGAGCAGAGATGGAGCGGATGCTGCCTGTGAAGCAATCATGACGACGGATACCGTCAAAAAGCAGATCGCGGTGGAGTTCACCGCAGGAGGAAAGAGCTGCAGGATCGGAGGCATGGCCAAAGGCAGCGGCATGATTCATCCGAATATGGCAACGATGCTTGTTTTCCTCACTACGGATACCGCTATCTCTCCGGAACTGCTGCATGAAGCGCTTCTCACGGATGTAGCATCCACGTTTAACATGACCAGCGTTGACGGGGATACATCAACAAATGACATGGTGACGATATTGGCAAACGGCCTGGCGGGAAATGTGTGCATTGTTGAAAAAAATGAAGACTACAAAGCGTTCATGCAGGCACTGAATACGGTCACTGTGTGGCTTTGCAGGCAGATTGCCGCAGACGGGGAAGGGGCCACGAAACTGCTTGAATGCTATGTGGAAGGCGCCCCGGACGAGCAGACAGCCAAAACGGTCGCCAAGAGCATTATCTGTTCCAGCCTAGTGAAGACGGCCATGTTCGGGGCAGATGCGAACTGGGGACGTGTTC
>JAFSZW010000337.1 GCA_017458865.1 Clostridia bacterium | reverse complement strand
TCGGTTGCAATCCTGCTGCTCAATCTCGCAGGCGTGCTGCGACGCCGGGCGCAGATGTCCCATAAAGCCTTTCTCAGCTTCATCATTGCCCTGGTCCCGATGACGGTCGCACTGATTCTGCAGGTGTTCGTCGATCTCCTCCCGATCTTTGACATCAGCTACGTTCTTTCTGCATTCTCCATGTACAGCTTTATCCTGTCGGATCAGATTGAACAGGATCGCCGTCACCAGCAGGAAATCGCTGAGCAGCAACGGGAAATCGCCCAGGAACGCATCAGCGTCCTGGTCCTGCAAATGCGGCCACATTTCATCTACAATACCCTGATGAGCATCTACAGTCTTTGCAGGTTCAATCCCCAAAAGGCCCGGCAGGTCACAATGGATTTTACCAACTACCTGCGCAAGAATTTCAACGCCGGCGTCAGCGACAGCGCCATCCCCTTTGCCACGGAACTTGAACACACCCAGGCCTACCTGTCCGTAGAAAAGGCGCAGTATGACGATATGCTCGTTGTGGATTACGATACGCCGTATACCCATTTCCGCCTGCCTCCGCTGACCCTGCAGCCCATTGTGGAAAACGCCGTCAAGCACGGGATGGACCTGGATTCAGATCCACTCCACATCTCCATCCGGACACGGCACACAGATGCCGGCACCGAGATCATCGTGGAAGACAACGGACGTGGCTTTGACCCCGCCGATGACAGCAAGCCCGGCATCACCCTCAAAAACATCCGGCAGAGACTTGAAATCATGTGCAAAGGATGCATGACCATCTCATCCAGGGAAGGCAACGGAACCGTTGTGACAGTAACGATCCCGGACAGTGCCGCCCAGGAAACACATCACTAAAGCAAGCCCCATTGAATTTCCCTGGATAACCACACTATTTGGGCGGGATTCAATGGGGCTTATTGTGTATCAAGGCATCTGTTGCCGGCAGTGCGGAGGCCCACCTGCGCTTTTTCACGGCAGCAAGCATAAAGCCCATCCAGCCAGGCAAAAAACAACCGCTCTCCGGCAATGCGAAGAGCGGCTTATATCTTGATATACAGCATATCCAGTGCCTGCCAGCCGGTTCTGTCAGCAGAATCTGCTATGATGCAGAACACTTCATAATTCCGGGCACAAATGGCAGCGTCTGTGCCATAATAGACAGACGTTTCAGGCCTCGGTTTCGAGCTCATAGAAGCGGATCCAGAGTCCGCGCTCATCCCGCATGCCCTCGCCGATGAACTGGTTACGGTGGAGGTATGGCGCCAGGCGTTTGGAGTCGGTGATGAAGGTGGGCACCGTGCGGAACGGTCTGGGGCTGGCGCCATCGGTAAACCAGGCGTTGTTTTCCACGTAGATGTGGCAGTCCTGACCATCCGCATCCTTGCCGGTCAGCATGTAACGGGCGGACATGTGGCGGACCTCATTCTGATTGGTCACCTGAGTATCGACGCCGCAGGGTTCCACGATACCGTTGAAAATGGGGCTACAGACGGTTCCCTTGAAGGGAATCATCTTGACGTGGCCGATCTCACTGTCAAGCTCCACGGTTCCGGCAGGATCGGTCTCAACGAGCACTTCGAGAACGGGTGTTTCCTTATGTTTCATGGGACGCTCCTTTATCTCTCAGCCGCTGCAGACAGCGGCCTGTTTTGTTTGCTGAAAAAAAGGATGGGAAAGCGGCGGCATAGTTTCCTGCTCATGCGGCAGTATCCGGCGCGGCAAAGATCCGGGGAAGGGCCTCAAGGAAGGATGCGATGTCGGGCCACTCGGCGAGCGGGCAGGTACTCAGCTGCTCCGGCGTAGGCAGAACTGAAAGACTGGTCTTCCCGGTGTAGAACCGCCGGTCCAGGTAAATCGCTGCCGTATCCCCCTGCAGTCTTACTGCAGCCAGGCGGTCTGCCTTTTTGCCGAGGGCAGCAAACGCATCCCAGAACGCATCCGGAACGGTGCTGTCGCCCTGCGACCAGCACAGCCAGTTCTCAGACAGATCCCCCCGGCAGGCAGCCGGGGCATAGCCATGTTCCCCGAGGAACGCATCCCGAACGGACGGGTGCAGCAGTTCTGTGCGGAGCAGCAGAATGCTCGGATAGGTCCTGTGCGCCTGCTGTGCCCGAAAGAACGTTCCGGTCAGGAAGCGGATGTCCTTCCTGGCGGAGGACGGGACCTCGTAGTTCTGCGCCATCTCGCAGGCCCGCAGGCGATAGCCATTGCCCTGCGCGGTGATGGCCTGAACAGCCATTACTGAACCGCTTTTGCGCATGGGGAACATCTGAAGGGCCGGAATCTCATTTGAGAGGGCAGCATCCTTTCCCTGATACGTCATGTCCTGAAGGCCGGTAAGCCCGTACCTGAGATTGGCGGCAGCGACCGCATCGCTGTAGGCCTGGCTCTCCGGGCGAATCCGGATAAAGTACAGGCAGATGCCGGCCAGAAAGGCAATGATTGCCATGGGCAGCTGACGCATGATGATAAGGATCAGAGCCGCAGCAAAGATGCCAAGGAGAATGTACACCTGAATCCGCGGGCTGTTTCGCTGTTTGTCAAGACGCTGTGCCGTTTCCTTAACGCTCTCCATATGCTCCTCCTGGGAGATGTCAGATATATCTGTTGAGGAAGTCCAGAATCCGTTCTTTCACGGACGTCTGGAACAGTTCGCGGGTTCCGTGCCCGCCGTTTTTGATGATGTACAGCTCGCTCTGCGCCTCAAGTCCAGCCTTGCAGAGCCGGTCATAGAAATCCTCCGAGATCGCCACCGGGACGAGCGGGTCCTGATCGCCGTGGAGGATCATCAGGGGCGCTGTTCCTGGATTGATGAAGTTCTGAGGGCTGGCAGCATCGCTGCGCTCAATGACGGTCGACATATCGCCGCCGAGCAGTGCGCCGCCGTGGGTCTCCTCCATGGAGTGCCAGCGGTGCGCCGGGTTCTTAATGTTCTCCTGCTCAATCAGGTTCAAGGCCCGGATGTCCGAGGCGCCGAACATGTTGATCGCGCAGGAAACATGAGAGGAGACATCCAGCCACTCGCCCTCATCAAAGCCATCTGTATTCATGGCCAGCCATGAGGACAGATGACCGCCGGCAGAGCGCCCTATCGCTGCGATGTGATCCGGGTCGAGGCCATACTGATCCGCATGACTGCGAAGAAAGCGGACGGCCGTCTTGCAGTCGATGAGCTGATCCGGGAAATGGCCCTGCGCACTTGAGCGGTAGTAGATGCAGGCGACCGCATAACCAGCCTCGGCAAAGTACTGCATCTCGGCGGCCATGAGGTTCTTGTCCGCCCCCCGCCAGCCGGCACCGTTGATATGAATGAGGACGGGCTGACGGCCGGTGCTGACCTCATCATCCCGGCCGGAGGCCAGTCGCATTTCGCTGTTGCCGTTGCGGACCATGAGCGAAAGGCAGAGATCCAGCGGTTCCCCGTTCAGGTCACGAACGTGAGAAAAGCAGATATTGTCAATAAAGTTAATGGTTCTTCGTTCTTTGCCTGGATCTAAAATGGTTTTCATTGAGCATTCCTTTCTAACATTGAGGCACTCGTCCGCCAGATAAAGCCATCCCGCACCAATGTACACAGGAAGCGGAATGGACGGGCAATGATCCGCACCGGTTATGGAGCCGGCGCTTATTGGCATTGGTACGACAAATCGAATGCCGGACAATGGAATGCACGTCTATTATAGCATACAGAT
>JAFSZW010000336.1 GCA_017458865.1 Clostridia bacterium | reverse complement strand
GGGCGCTGAGGGAGAAGGAGTTAAGAGAGCCTGAATACCGCGAGGCGTTAATGGATCTGGAAAACGCGATATCCACATCACGCTGATCAAAGGCATTCATGACGGTCTCGTCATTTTTGTAAATATTGGCGCGGATGCTGCGTACCTGCGGTGTGCGCTTCCACCATGTCGGATTGACGACCAGCCAGATGCCGATGCCCGGCTCATATGCGTCGAATTTATAGGGACCTGTTCCGCTTGGCATGGACAGGAATACCTGCTCACGCGGGAGGATGGGGAATGTCAGGGCATAGAGTGTACCATATGAGGCCCGGCGGAGCGTAAACACGATAGTTGTATCGTTCTGCGCTTCCCAGGATTTGATGCAGTAGAACGTGGAGTAGTAAAGGCCGCGCTCAGTCAGATCCACATCGGAGTTTAAATCAGCGTCAAATCCGGACATCTGATACATTGCATCCAGCGTGGCAATGACATCATCGCTGGTCAGTTGCTTCCCGTTATGAAACGTGACATCGCTGCGAAGGGTGACGATCAGGCGGCGGCCTTCATTGGTAAACTCATAGGAATACGCCAGTTCCGGCTGCGGCATATAATCATCGTCCAGCATGAACAGGCCTTCATAGACGAGATCGGTTATCGTAACCGCATCCCGCTGATTGAGCTGAAGTGGCCGCAGATCAAGGTTGTTGGTTGCCACAATGCCGCATGTAACGGCTGTCGTAGCAGAAAGCGCCATGGCAGGTATCAGGATCATGAGACAAATGATACTCAGCCATCGCAGGAACTTTTCATGCATGATTGACTCCTTAACTTGTTATGACAGGCGGCACATTGCACGTTTGCCCAGGCTGTCTACACAGGCGTACCGGGGAGCGGCGTCCCTTCAACTATCTTCGGAAAATAGTATTTCTCGTAAACGTCCCGGGCATGCAGCACACGATTTGTATAGGTTGTTGTATCCTCAGTTGGAATGGCTGCCAGTGTAACACCATCCGGACTGTACTGAGGATTCTTGAGCCAGGCATCCACATTTCCCTGTCCGGCATGATAGGCGCAGATCATCTTCATCGGATCCCCGTTATACCGCCTTGAAAGGTATCCAAGATACCAGGTACCAAACCGGATGTTGGTCTCAGGATCGAACAGCAGATCAAAGCTGTAGGCTCTGTCCTCACCAAGCTTGTGTGCAATCCAGAATGCCGTATCCTGCATCAACTGCATCAGGCCGCGTGCACCAAGCCGGCTTTCCGCCTTCGGGTTATAGCTGGATTCACAGAGAATCACCGCTGCAACAAGCGCAGGGTCCAGATCCTGCCTCGACGCGTAGCTCATGATCAGATCCCCATAATAGAGGGGATGCCGGGCAAGTTCCGCTGCCTCTGCAGCTATCCGTTTCTGCTCTTCCTGATAATGAATAAAGGAACGAACCGCCAAGGCCGTGCACAATGCCAGACAGACCAGGATCACGGCAAGAAACAGGAAACGCGTCCCGGCAGGCATGTTTCCCGCCAGCCGATCTGTCCTATGCCTACCGGACGTTTTTCGTCTGCCGGCCGTCTGCTTTTTCACCTCAGGCGGGTCTGCCTTT
>JAFSZW010000335.1 GCA_017458865.1 Clostridia bacterium | reverse complement strand
GCCATCTGAAGGATGGCATCCCTGCGCTTCTGGCGGGTGCTCAGAACGCGCAGCTCACCGAGGTGGTCAAGCATTTCAAGGAAGGCTGCTTTCGTTTCCGGCTGTCCAAGAACATTGGGCACAGCCCGGATCTGATAATCTGATTCACCGAAAGGCTCAATCTCATACCCGGCAGCCGCGATTTCCTCTTTGTACGTCTCAAGCTTGACGGCGTCCTGCGGCGTCACGTGAACGATCTGGGGCACAAGCAGCAGCTGTGAGCCGACGCCCTTGTCCATCTCGCGCATCAGGCGCTCATACAGAATGCGTTCATGCGCCGCATGCTGGTCGATCAACAGGATCTGCTTCTTGTTCTGCAGCAGGATATAGGTATCAAATGCCACACCGATCAGCTCATAACCGGCGAACGCATCCTCCTTCTCCTCCATGACAGGCACATCATCTGCAAAGTGTGTCTGAACGCCTTCAATGGCTTTGAGCTCGGCCTGAGGACGTTTCGGATATAGTGCATCCACACTTGCCTGTTCCTGCTCGCTGAGCCCCTTATCTGTCCCGGCGTCGCCGGTTCCAGGCATTTCCGTCTTTTCCGGACTTCCGCCCGTCATCCTGCCGGCAAAATAGTTCGTCACAACGGACGCAAAATCTGAGTCATCCTGCTCAGGAATCTCCGCCTGACCGGCATCCATCTGCCCGGCAGGAGCGTCGTCCGCAGCAGTTGCCTGAACCGGCGTGGGCTGCCTGACTGGCGCTCTGCCTGCAGTCGGCATCTGATCCGGCACGGGCTGCCTGACAGGCGCTCCGCCTGCAGTCGGTGTCTGATCCGGCACGGGTTGCCCGACTGGCATTGCAACAGCCGGTGCAGGTGTCTGAATGGGGGCCGGTTTCGGCGCTTCCCCGGCAGGCATCTGCGCGGGCTGGTCCGTTTCAGACTGCGTTCCATCTACGGATTTTGTCGTCATGACAACAGTTGCCGCAGTATTCTGCCCGGTCTCGGTCTGCATGTTGACCACCTGCATGGGCACGGGTTCCGGTCTGGTATCCGCCTTGTGAATCATCTCCGGTGCACCGCTGAGCGGAGAAATGGAGAAGGCATCATGAACAGCCTGGGCCAGTTTCTGGTAAATCAGGTTTTCATCGCTGAACCGCACCTCAAGCTTGTTCGGATGCACATTGACATCCACCAGGGTGGGCGGCATCTTCATGTGAATCACGCAGACAGGATAGTGCCCTATGGTGTACCGTTCCTTTGCACCGTCCTCAAGTGCCTGAGACAAGAGTGGTGAACGGATGCTCCTGCCGTTTATGATGAACGTCTGCCTCGCCCGGTTTGCTCTCGCCTCCTGGCCGACGCCGATGAGTCCATCAATTGACACGGAGCCCTCTGCGTGCAATTGCACCATGTTTTCCGCAGTTTCGCGCCCGTACAGGCAGTACACTGCACTCCTCATATCGCCGTTTCCGGAACTGGCATAAACCTGCGTGCCGTTTGAAATCAGACGGAAGGAGATATCCGGGCGTGAAAGGATCAGCCGCTGCAGAACCTCTGCTACCTTGGACGCCTCAGTTGTGGGTTTCTTGAGAAACTTGAGACGGACCGGCGTGTTGAAAAACAGATCGCGTGCCACAATTGTCGTTCCCTGAGGCGCTGCGGCATCTGTGATTTCTTTTATAGTGCCGCCCTCATTGACCGCCCGGGTGCCTCTTTCCTCTCCCTCGCGATGCGTTGTCAGGGTCAGCCTGGATACTGCCGCAATGGAGGCCAGCGCTTCTCCGCGGAACCCCAGTGTGGACAGATGAAACAGATCATCCGTGGTCACTATTTTGCTGGTTGCATGCCGTTCAAATGCCATGCGGATATCTTTGGATCGGATTCCCCGACCATTATCTGTCACACGGATATAGGAAATGCCGCCATCCCTGATTTCAACCGTGATGCAGTTTGCACCGGAATCAAGGCTGTTTTCAACCATTTCCTTAATGGCACTGGCCGGATTCTCAACCACCTCACCGGCCGCGATTTTGCCTATCAGGGCATCATCCAGCCGCTGGATCGGTCTGTCTTCCATATGTCTCCATCACCTTCCAATTATCTGTCAAGGGTGCCGTTCCCTGTGCCGCACAAGGCCTCCAGCATTCCCTCCCATGGGAGGAAATCACGCCCGGCGGGCCTTTTCCTTGAGCAGGAACAGCGTGTTGAGAGCGTCGATCGGGGTCATGGACATCACATCGATGTTCGAGATTTCCTCAATCAGGTCCATGGCCGGCGCGTCAAAGAGGGTCACCTGTTTGGGCGCCATTTCGGTTCCAAGAATGTCCGAGCCTATCCTATGCTGCGTCGTCTGGTTTGCCTCAATGCGTGCCAGAATCTCCCGGGCACGCATGACCACGGGCTTTGGCAGACCGGCCAGCTGAGCGACATGGATACCGAAACTCTTGTCCGCACCGCCGCGCTCAATCTTCCTGAGGAACAGGATGCTGTTGCCCCGCTCGAGAACCGTAATCTGGTAATTGACCACGCCCTCGACATTGCCCTCGAGCTCGCTCAGCTCATGGTAGTGCGTCGCAAAGAGCGTCTTGGCGCCGACCTTTTCCTTGTCGACAAGGTACTCAACCACGGACCACGCAATGGACAGACCGTCAAATGTGCTGGTTCCCCGCCCGATCTCGTCGAGGAGGATCAGTGACTGGGATGTCGCATTTCGAAGGATGTTCGACATCTCATTCATCTCCACCATAAAGGTAGACTGCCCGCTGGCCAGGTCATCTGAGGCTCCCACGCGCGTGAAGATCCGGTCCACAATGCCTATCCTGGCACTGTCCGCCGGGACGAAGCTGCCAATATGCGCCATAAGCGTAATCAGCGCGATCTGGCGCATGTATGTGCTCTTACCCGCCATATTGGGGCCCGTGATGATCAGCATCCGGTTTGCATCAGTATCCATGTTCGTGTCATTCGGCACAAACAGGTCATCCCCATGCATATTGGCCTCAACCACCGGATGCCGGCCGCCCTCAATCGAGATGACACCGTCCTCCGTGATCTCAGGCCGCACATACCGGTGCCGGTTTGCCGCAACGGCAAGCGATATCACAGCATCCAGCGTCTTGAGTGCCACCGCCACCTGTCGGATCGCGGAAATCTGGGTAATCAGATATTCCCGCATCTCCGAGAAGAGGCTCTGCTCAAGCCGCGTTGCGCGCTCCTGAGCGCCGAGGACCGTCTGCTCAATCTCGTGCAGTTCCGGCGTTGTAAATCGCTCAGAATTGGCCAGCGTCTGCTTGCGCGTATAGCGCATGGGCACAAGCTCATAGAAAGACTTCGTTACCTCGATATAGTAGCCGAAAACGCGGTTAAACTGGATCTTGAGGTTCTTAATGCCCGTTTCCTCGCGTTCTTTTGCCTCAAGGTCCGCAATCCACTGCCGCCCGTTTGTTGCAGCCTCGCGGAGCCTGTCAAGCTCCTCCGAGAAACCGGTCCGAATGAAATGCCCATCGCTGAGCAGTGCGGGCGCATCCGGATCAATGGAGGCCTCAATGCGGCCGGTAATCTCATCCAGCGGCGTCAGCTCTGCGCGAAGCTGCGAGATCTGCGCTGTCTGTTCATACTCACCCAGTCTTCCCTGGATGGCAGGGATATGGGACAGGGAACGCAGCAGTGCCAGACAGTCCTTCGGGTTTACCGTACGGTAGGCGATCCGACTGAGAAGTCGCTCAATGTCATACACATCGGACAGCTCCGCGCGGATGGCATCCGTGACCATATCATTCCCGGCAAACGCCGAAACCGCATCAAGGCGTGCCTCAATATCCGAGCGCACGGCAAACGGCTGCTCAATGAATCCACGCAGGGTGCGTGCGCCCATCGCGGTACAGGTATAGTCCAGGATATCCAGGAGCGAGCCCTTTTTCTGATGCGTACGCATCGTCTCGCACAGCTCCAGATTCCGTCTGGCCGTCCTGTCAAGAATCAGATATTTGCGGTTGTAGTAACGTTCAATTCTGGTAATGTGTTCAAGCGCATTCTTCTGCGTTTCCTGCAGGTAGTAAAGCAGCGCGCCCGCCGCACGGATGCCGAGCGGCAGGTCCTGGATGCCGAAAGGCTCCATGGAGGTAACGCCAAAGTGGGAACAGAGCAGCGCAGTAGCCCGCTGCAGGCGGTATGACTGGTTGTTTACCAGCACATACGGCAGATCCATTATCCCATCCGGGAGCGCGGTATTCAGGATGATCTCTTTCGGCTCAATCCGGATGAGCTCATCCGGCAGCGTCTGGGAAAGGCGCTCAATCTCGTAGGCATAGAACTCGCCCGTGGACACATCCGCAAAGGCCAGGCCTGCACGCGTCCCATCTGCACAGATGGACAGCAGGTAATTGTTTTTGCGCTCATCCAGCATGGATGACTCAATCACGGTACCCGGCGTCACCACCCGCGTAACGCCACGCTTTACGAGTCCCTTTGCCGTCGCCGGATCTTCCAGCTGCTCACATATGGCAACCCTGTATCCGCGCTCAATCAGCTGGTTGATATACGTATCTGCACTGTGGAACGGCACGCCGCACATGGGTGCGCGCTCCGGCAGTCCGCAGGATTTCCCGGTGAGCGTCAGGTCAAGTTCACGGGCCGCAAACAGCGCGTCCTCAAAGAACATCTCATAGAAATCGCCCAGTCGGAAAAACAAAACCATCCCGGGATATGCAGCCTTCGTATCCAGATACTGGCGCATCATTTGGGTAATTTCTGCCATACCATCCTCCGTATTATGCTGCGGCACCGGCCGCAGACTGCTCTGGCATCCATTTGGGGAGTTGTCGTATGTCTCCCCTGTATCCCGGACCTGAGCGGTCCGTAACCACTCAGGTCAGTGGCATCCGGCGCATCCGCTGCAGTTGCCACTGCATCTGCTGAGGGCAGAAATCTCGCCGGTTATGGTAAACTGGAGAATGTTGTTCACCTGCTCCATGAGGCGCGAAAAGTCCGCCCGCGCATCATCACGCTGCCTGATCACCGGCAGCTCAGAAAGGGCCTGCCGCAGATCGTCCATCTGTCTTGCGATTTCATCGCGGCTCTCTTCATCCATAGTCTGACGGAGCTGCGCTGTCAGGCCTTCAAGCGTGCTTTCCATCTGCACGGCTGCCGGATCCGACTCCGCCTCAGACTCCGCAAGCTGCATGGCCTTAAAGGCGTCTGATGCAACAATTGCCTCGCCCAGTGCGCGTGAACGTTCTATAACCTCAATCATGGCTGTCCTCCACAAGTGTCCCTTTCAGCGTGGTTTCCTTGGCCTCCGTGATGCGGATCGGCAGGATCTGCCCGATCATATCCGGCGACCCGTCAAAATTCACCGTGATGTTGTACTCATTCTTGCCGGACATCTGGCTCGGATCCCGCCTGGACGGCGCATCCACCAGAACATGGTGCACCTGCCCGACATACTTTGCGAAGTTCTCCGCCGTAATCTGCTTCTGGATGGCAATGAGCTGCTGAATCCGACGGGAAGCGGTCTCAGGATCAATCTGGTCAGGCATTATGGCAGCCGGTGTCCCCGTGCGCGGCGAATAGATGAAAGTGAAAGCGCTGTCATACCGGACCTGCTCCACCAGAGAGCAGGTATCCTCAAACTCCGCCTCGGTTTCGCCTGGATACGCGACAATGACATCTGTGCTCAGGCTGATGTTCGGGATGCGCTCCCGCAGCATGGCGACCTTTTCAAGGTACTGCTCCCGCGTGTATCTGCGGTTCATGGATTTGAGAATACGGTTGTTCCCGTGCTGAACCGGCAGATGCAGCTGCGGGCAGATGTGCGATCCTGCCGCCATGACATCCATAAGGTCCGTCGACAGGTCCTTTGGATGGGAGGTCATGAACCGGATGCGCTCAATGCCCACTTTGTCTATCGCCTCAAGCAACTGCGGGAAGCGCATGCCGTCCTCCCGGTCAAGGCCATATGAGTTGACGTTCTGGCCCAGCAGCATGATTTCCCGCACACCGTCCCGCCGGAGCGCCTCTGCCTCCGCCAGAATGCGGGAAGACTCACGGGAACGCTCCCGTCCCCGGACAGATGGCACAATGCAATACGAGCAGAAATTGTTGCAGCCGTACATGATGGTGATATACGCCTGGTAGGGATTGCTCCTCACAATCGGGAGATCCTCGGGAACGCTCCCAAGGTCGTCCGGCACCACCTCAATCACCCGGCGCTGACGAATCAGCATCTGCTCAAACAGCGTCGGAAAATGATAGAGATTGTGCGTTCCGAAAGCCAGATCCACAAAGGGATAGGTTCTCAGGATCTGCTCGGCCATGCCGGGCTCCTGAATCATGCAGCCGCACACTGCCACCCGCAGCTGCGGATTGGTCTTTTTCAGTTCCTTGAGCCACGTCACATTGCCAAGCGCCCGGCGCTCGGCATTGTCGCGTACGCAGCACGTATTGAAGATCACAAAATCCGCGCAGGTGCGGTCTGCAGCGCCGGTCAGCCCCATCTGCTGCAGCATGCCCTCAAGGCTCTCGCTGTCATGTACATTCATCTGACAGCCATAAGTCACAATAAAATAGCTGGCAGGACGTCCGTCCATCTCACGGACTCTCGCCATGCTCTCCTGTTCAGCCTGAATGGTTTCCTGCGGTATTTCTGCGGTCATTCGTTTCATGATTGGAAAGACTCCTTTAAATCTGTTAACAGGTCATGTCCCTGCTCAGTTCCCGGTCCCCGGGAGGGACTCTATCTCGTAATCCCTGCCTGTCTCAAGCACGGGATCAATGGATTCAAAATATGGATCCTCGCGAATCAGTGTCTGGACGCTCCGGCTGCACCGGATCCTGTATCCGGACTGCTGGCCGGACTGAACCCGTCTGGCAATGGCCCGCCGGATCTCGCCCTCCACCTGGCGGTCCGACAGGTGACGGCCACTCCCCTGACAGGCCTTGCAGACCGATTCCAGCTGCATATGCAGCGGCAGGCCCGTCCTGCGTCTGGTGAGCTGCAGAATCCCAAGACTTGTAATGCCCTCCTCATGGACATTTCCATGGTCTGCCTTTGCCGCCGCGCGAACAGCATCAAGCAGCGCTTCCCGGTTTGCCTGGCTCTGCATGTCGATCAGGTCAATGAGGACAATGCCCCCGATATTGCATAGGCGCATATGGGCGAGGATCGCCTCGCACGCCTCGAGGTTGACGGCAAGCGCCTTATCATCCGGTGGCAAGTCGCGCACGTCTTTGCCGGAATTGACGTCATATATGGTAAACGCCTCCGGGTAATCCACCACAACAAAGCCGCCCGATTTGAGCCAGAGTTTCCTGTGGCGCGCCCGCTCAATCGCGGTATCGATCTGGAAGGGATCAAACACCAGCGGTCCGCGGACCGTCTCATCCCGCAGTGCGGCGCCCTGCCTGGGCAGTGCAGCAGCACTTGCCCTGAGCCTTGTATACAGCTCAGGCCGGTTTACGATGATCTCCGCCTCGGGATCGGACAGGACCTGCATGCACCGGGCATAGACCTCCGGATTGTCCGTAAGACGCCCCGGTTTAAGCGATGCAGCAAACCGTTTATTGATATCCTCCCACTCGGCGATGAGGCCGCTCAGCTCGCTATCAAACCGGTCAGAAAGGCTTCGTTTCAGTTCCTGCCATTCAGTGCGGACGATGAGCCCGAACCCCTCCGGGCAACGCGTCTCGGCGAATGCTTTGGCCGCCCGCTGCTTGGATTCAGACAGTTTCTGGGAGACCCGCACGCCCTTGTGTCCGGGCTGCAGCACCATATACCGTCCAGTCAGATGCGGGTGGTCTGTCAGGCGGACGCCTTTTGTTTCAGTGGATGGAATCGCCTCAATCTGGACCAGACAGAGATCCCCCTGCCGGTAACGCTTTCCCGCCCGCGGCAGAAACCCTGAAAGCGTTTCCCCGATATCCCCAAACGCCGCGTCCATGGAGGCATCCACGCGCAGGACCTTGCCCCGGTAGAACATGTCCGGTGCCGGGGCACCTGGATCTACGGTCTCATACTCAACCAGCACATCACCCTGCAACAGCGCGATGCGCGTTTCAAACTCACCCGCGTCTATGACCAGTCTCTGTTTCATGGCATATCAAACAGCGGGTGCAGCTGCCCGTCAAGCCGCCCAAAAAGGCCGGTCCGCCGGATAAAGACCTGCGGCACGTCCATGCCTGCATATGCAGCCAGGGCGCTCAGGAGCAACGTCGGCTTGAGCGTCGCCGGTTCCGTAAAGGAAACCGTTGCCGTAAGCTCCGCGCCGCCCTCCGTCTGTTTCCCGGAAAGCGCAAAGATCATGGGACGGATATCCACCATACGCTCCGCACTCTTGCTTTTGCGCAGCGCCATGATCTCGCTCTGTGCAAGGAATCCGGAAATGGCATCTACCAGCTTTGCGGATTCCTCGTCGGATGCATGG
>JAFSZW010000334.1 GCA_017458865.1 Clostridia bacterium | reverse complement strand
GGGCAGGGACTCCCTGCAGTTTTCAGTATCCGGCCATAATGAGTCCGATAAGGATACATTCAGGGCCATCTGTGATGAAGCACTTGCGGCGCTCCTCAGGGACGGCGTTGATAAGACAGTCCTTGATGCCATTCTTGCCAGCCGGCAGTTTGAGGAGCTGATGGCGCTGGATGACTCATCTGTGTATCTTGATCTTGCGGAAAGCATGGCATCCCAATGGACGACGTTTGACTCGAGAGAAGTGTGGAAGCTTGATGCAGATTTCAGCAGCCGCCTGGACGAGTTTATTACGGTTGAAAACCTGAACGAGACGGCGACCAGATACTGGTCCAGTTTCGACACTGCCGTCATGGCCATTACCGTGCCGGTGCCGGGGCTCAAGGAGGAGCAGGATGCTGCGCTGCGCGCCCGGCTGGATGAGATGAAAGCGAATATGACCAGTGATGAGGTTGACGCGCTGGTTGAACAGACAAAGGCCTATCATGCTTTTGTTGATGAGAACAACAAAATTGTCATGCCTGAATCCCTGAATGCGCTGAGCGTCGAAACACTGCCGGAGGAGGTTTCCTACCAGGCAGCGTCGGAGACAAGTATTGACGGTGTCCGCCTTGTGACCAATGAGGTCGATTCGCCGCTGATCCGGATTTCAATCCTCAATGACGCATCCGTGATTCCGTTTGAGGATCTGTACGACTTCATGGAGTTCACAAGCCTCATTGGCAGACTCGGAACAGACATCTACACCCTTGAGGAGCTGCCATCCAGGGCCGCATGCGTTTCATCCGGCATGAACATCCTGGCTACGCGCGTTGTTGAGGATGAGAAGACTCGAACCTACTATTTTAAAACACTGACGAACTGGTTTACGCTGCCAAATCTCCTTGAGGAGAGCTTTGCGATGGTTGAGGATATCCTGTACCATACGGATTTCAGCGACTACGACTTTATCCGCAGTGACGCGGCGCAGAACTATGCGGCGGTTGTAAACTCACTTAATTCATCCGGACTGGGAATCGCCTTCTCAACCGCACTTGCAGCTGACTCAAATGCCGGCAGATTTTCACTGTATCTTGATAATGCGGATTTCATCCGGTACCTGGACAAGATCAGCAAAATGACGGATGCGGAAATGGATGTCATGGTCGGAAAGTTCGACAGATTCCGGGAGATGGTTCTCAACCGGAACAATGTCGTCATGACCGTGATGGCAAACAGCGAAAACATCATACGGTCCGCGGCAATGGGATACAAACTGATCTCAGGATTTAACGACACCAAGTATGAAACGGTTGATTATGTCGCCATGCTTGAGAATGTGCCGCACAGGACGGGTATTGTTACCGGCGGAAATGTGGTATACAACGTAGCCTTTACGGACATTGAAGCGGCAGGTTACGACAGGGAAGACGGTGCAATCAGTGTGATTGCATATATCGTCGATGACAAGCTGCTCTATCCTGAGCTGCGCGTAAAGAACAGCGCCTATGGCGGATACACCTATATTTCCGGGAACAGTTTCGGACTTTATTCCTACCGGGATCCGGAGGTGGCGAAAACCTATAAGGTATATGAAACAATCGGCGATTTTCTGCGGAATCTTGAGATTCCTGCAGGCGAACTGGAAGGGTATATCATCTCCGTTTACGGCAACCTGACCACGCCGAACGGACCACTGACCACGGCATTGATTGGCATCAATGACAAGATCTACGGCGAGGACAGCCGGGAGGAAACGCTCCGCAAGATCCGGGACATCAAGGCGTTTACGCCGGACGATATCGGAAAATATGCCGGCCTTCTTGACCGGTTTGCCACTGGCGATGCCGTCTGTGTCACTGCAGGTGCAAGGTCAATGATTGAAGCGAATACGGATATTTTCGATACGATTGACTACAGTTACATGAATCTTGGTCAGACAGATGAGGCGGCAGCCTCAGAGCCGTCACAGCAGCCCTAAACCTGCACAATGCATGCGGATACTTCCAATGGGCGGCTGGCAGTGATCCTGCCGGCCAGATGTGTGCAGCATTCATGGGCTCTCAGATCCGCGCATGTCCATTCCATGCATGACAAATGCCACGCGGACAAGCCCATGCATGAGCAAAGGCGCAGCAAAAGCCCGGCAGATGACGTCGGTCACCGGCCGGGCTTTTGCCATCAGCACCGCTGACAGTCGGGAAATGCACGCGGCTGACTGCTCTGGACTCTTAAACTCTTAAACAGGAAGGAGATCCCTATGAAGAAAAAACTGATCCTTGCCATTGCTGTGGTGCTTGCAATGCTGATCGGCGGGTTTGCTGTCTACTGGGAAACGATTCACGGGAATCGTCAGCTGGTTGATGTCAGGAACCGCTTCAACTATGCGATTATCAGGCTGCCCAACGGCGATGTGGTAGAGGGGAAAGTTTCATCGTGGCTTGACTTTGACAACTCGGATACCATCCAGCTTACGATCGATGGCAGGACATACCTGACCCACTATTCAAATGTCTGCCTGATCAGCGAATAACAGCCCATGGGACGCCGGATTGCACCTTAATGCGTCTTCCCGAAAGTGCCTGCGCGCCGTGCACCGATATCCTTCGTAATTTCTGCTGTCAGACTGCCTGGATAAGGAACAGATGGCGGCAGGAAAGTCCTGCAGATCACAGATGCATGGCGCATTTGCAGACCACTCCGTGATAACAGGGAAATGGGGTGCATTCACAAAAGGATGGACCTGCTTCATTGAACCTCTCCGGTCTGTTGCATCTGAGTGCGGTTTTCCTCTGCCGGCTGTTTCGTGAGCTGCTGAATCTCTACAGACTCAGGAATGTCCGTCCAGGCCATCCGGTCTTGGGTATGTTAAAAGACACATGCGTAACTGCAATGGCAGATGAATTCAAACCCGGTCTTATTTACACAGTTTCACGCTAATTGCTTGTACGACATAAAGGCTGCCGGCAAGCCGTCTGAGGACATCTGCAGGTATAGCAGTTATTCTGTTCAGGCAATGTTAACTGCAGACTGAAAGCTGCATGAACAGATATTCTGGGTTCCAGATGAATTCATGCCTGTGTCGCATTGGCAGGCTAAAACAACAGGAATTGGAGGAACACGCTATGGATGAGTTGGATATTCTCTGGCAGAACATTATTGAGCATCAGGGCGAAGCTTTTTACACTATGGGAAGGGGAAAGAATCACACGGGATCTGTTGCATTTACCTACCAGGTCAGTCAGGAGAGCGGAGCCTCCGGGAAGCATTACAGCGGCAGAACCGTACCGGGTTATGGAAATGAGCTGTACATTGTCTCACAATCCGGCGAACAGAGGAAGAACAGTATCAGCCGTTCGACAGTCAACCTGGCGTATTCGAAAGCACATGGAGCAAAAGGCCCAAAGGCACTCGGTGTTCCCGGAGCAGGGAGCTATCTCTACCCGATTTTCATCAGGCTTGGCTATATTTCTTCGGATCAGTCCACCGTGGAATAACTTTGACACAATGGGGAAATTGGCAAACGGTCATGCTGCGTGGTTGCCTTCTGTTCAGACAGGAAAATCGCAGAGTACTTTCTGCCTGTCGACATCTGTCAGTCGGATGATGAGCGTTCATGTGGATTCATTGAGAATCCCCATCGGGATCCATGTGACAGTCTCGTTTATGGTAAGGATGAATTCCGGCCAGAAGACACGGGGATGATTGAACAGGTATTGCAGCGTCTGTTACGCTTATTTGCCTGGCGTGATGGATGATGGCGGCGGCTGTTTTCTTGCATTGATCAACGCGATGAGTAGCGTAACTACTATCTGGAAGATTATGCGCTTGATTACAAGGATCTTGTAATCAGGCGTATACACCACATTTTGTGGAAAGTCACAATGTAGTTCTCGTGATATCGTTTCAGAGAGGTAGACTCAACTTCCTGTGGGCGCTGGGTACAGGCTGTCAAATGCTTCTGTTTTTTTTGAAAGACATTCGTTATAATGGTCACCATGCATGCTTTGCACAACAGACAGCTCATCCTTGCTCAATTAATTATTGCTTTATGAACAGACGGCTCAAAATATCAAATATCAAGCGCTGCCGCTTTTTGTAGAACTGATTATTTTGTATTTGACAGAATCAAACCTCAGTGCTATAATGCAAAAAGAGGAAGCCGGTGACGGCCTAGCCTCAGCTTGCGTAAAAAAAGCCGCTCGCCTTAGCTACAGGGGCGGCTATTTTTTTGCATTGATCAACGCGATGAGTAGCATAACTACTATCTCGAGGATCGTTAGCATGATTACTAAAATCTCGTAATCAGACATAT